>JAJXXG010000189.1 GCA_021781255.1 Acidobacteriota bacterium | reverse complement strand
TATTGTGGCCATGCTTATTCGAATGTCCTTCTCTGACGGAATCCTTCAGCGCGATATCTGCGCGATCGAGAAACCCGCATGGCCATGGAAAAAACTAGGGAGTTAGGGCCTCCGTGGCATGCGATGACCTCACCTACGATTATCGCATTGGTTTAGGGATAAAGCAGAATCTAAGCCAGTTATCCTACGGCCGCTCTTCGGAGTGAATTGCGGCAAGGCTCAGCCTTTGTTGAATACAAACAGCGCAGACATATCGCGACTCAGCATCCATCGACCGCCTGCAGCACTCAGTCTTGCGCCGCACTTGTGCTGCGAGCGCGGCGTGTCTTCACGTCGCGCGCCGGCGGCTGCCCAAAGAATCGGCTGTACTCGCGATTGAACTGGCTGGCGCTCTCATAGCCCACTGCAAAAGCGGCGCTTGCCGCGTCCAGATCATCTGTAAGCATGCGCTCACGAGCCATATGCAATCGGAGCTGCTTTTGATACTGAAGAGGGCTCATCGCCGTCAAAGATCGAAAATGGTGATGAAATGTTGAGACTCCCATCTGCGCCAACTCCGCCAGATCTTCTACGCGGAGCGGTTTGGCATAGTTTGCGCGCAACCAGGCAGCAGCCTTGGCGGTTCTGTGGCTCTGCTCACCCTGTGTGGCAATCGCGCGCAAACGCCCGCCCTGAGGGCTTTGCAGCAGGCGGTAGATAATCTCACGCCGTATCAGGCCGCTGATGAAGGGAATATCTTGCGGCGCATCCAGCAGGTCTACCAGCCGGGCACATGCGCTTAGCAACTCGACGGATGTCTTCCCAACAGCCATGCCGTGGAATCCTGCGAAATCTTCCGGCACGGAAACTTCTGTTTCGCTCAGAATCCTGCGCACCTCCGGTATTTCCAGCCTTAAGAGCAAGCCAAGAAGGGGCACCTCGCGGGTCGCATTCACGACCTGACTAACGACAGGCAAATCAACTGAGGTTAGCAGGAACGTGGATTCGTCGCACAGGTATATCGTTCCTCCCAGATCAATGCGCTTCTTCCCCTGAACGAAAACAACCAGGCTCGGCTCGTATGCGGCCGAAGCGCAGGCAGTAGGCTCCGATCGGCGATAAAGGTTAAGTCCTGGGACGCCTGTCGGGTTGTCGCCTTCCACGCTCGCGCGTGCAAGAATCTTGCGAGCCAGGCTCGCACGCAGTTCAACTAGACGCGAGGAAGAATCCTTGCTTGCCCATCTTGTCATTGCCGGTTTCGCCACACAACCCTCGCATCCATGCTGCAATACCAGCCTATCGCCAACCCCTTCGAGAATATACAAAGAATCCATAGTCCGACAGGATTAGGCAAGAAATAGGCAGGATTTGGATATCGCCCAAGGCGCGCTTCTGCGTAATCTCAATATCGCGGGCGCATTAGTATCTGTTCTCCATTCCGGATGAACACAGGGCACAGAACCTATGCCAGGCGCTGATATCATCTTCGCGGATTTAGCATCCCGCACCACGTTCTGCACTTTACATATCTGACGAACACAAAGGACCAGAGGACATTTATGTACAACGCCAAAGCCTACTCTGCAACCAGTGCAACATCGCCGCTCGCATCCACCTCGATCGTGCGACGCGATCCCACAGAACACGATGTGCAGATTGAGATTCTCTTTTGCGGTGTCTGCCACTCCGATCTTCACCAGGTGCGGAATGAGTGGAGTGGCGTGATGCCTACTGTGTATCCGTGCATTCCCGGTCATGAGATCGTCGGCAGCGTCACGCAGGTCGGGGCTGCAGTTACAAAGTTCAAGCCAGGTGACCTGGCCGCAGTGGGTTGCATGGTCGACTCGGATGGCACGTGCCCGGCGTGCAGAGAGGGCCTTGAGCAGTTTTGTCCCAGTCTGACTCTCACGTATAACTTCCCTGATAAACACTTGGGCGGTGTCACGTATGGCGGGTATTCCGACAGCATTGTCGTGGACCAGCGCTTTGTGCTGCATGTGCCATCCAATCTCGACCTCGCAGGCACGGCGCCTCTGCTGTGCGCTGGTATCACCACGTACTCACCCATGCGCCATTGGGGTGTGACCAAGGGTAAGAAGGTAGGTGTGGTTGGCCTCGGCGGCTTGGGCCATATGGGCGTCAAGTTTGCGCATGCGCTGGGGGCGCACACCGTTGTCTTCACGACATCTGCCGGCAAGATAGAAGACGCACTTCGTCTCGGCGCCGATGAAGTTGTCCTCTCGCGCAATGCCGACGAGATGGCAAAGCACACTGGAAGCTTCGACTTCATCCTCGACGCTGTTGCCGCGGAGCACGACATCAACGCCTACATCAACCTGCTGCGGCGCGACGGCAACATCACCATGGTGGGCGCACCGGAGAAGCCGTTGCCCGTTTCTGTGTTCGGGCTTCTGATGGGACGACGCAGTCTCTCAGGATCACTGATTGGCGGCATCGCGGAAACGCAGGAGATGCTTGATTTCTGCGGTCAGCACAACATTACCGCCGACGTGGAAGTGATTCCTATTCAGAAGATCAACGAGGCCTTCGATCGCCTTGTACGGTCCGATGTAAAGTATCGCTTCTCTATCGACATGGCTTCACTCAAATCTGCCTAGCGGCAGCCCGGTGCACCCTCAGCCTCGCGCAATGTGTTCGAAATGAGGGTGCATCACGGGAATGGGAGACAGGATGCAAAAGCGCAAACTAGGCAAGAACAATCTGGAAGTCTCTGCTCTCGGCCTCGGCTGCATGGGCATGAGTTTCGGTTATGGGGCAGTTCACAACAAGCAGGAGATGATCTCCGTGCTGCGTGCAGCGGTCGATCGCGGAATCACATTCTTTGATACCGCCGAAGTCTATGGCCCGTTCACGAACGAAGGGCTGGTGGGCGAAGCTCTCGCACCGGTGCGAGACAAGGTGGTGATTGCCACCAAGTTCGGCTTTAATCTCAATCCGGATGGAAGCCCCGGATGGCAGGGACTGAATAGCCGCCCGGATCGCATCAAAGAGGTCGCCGATGCCTCGCTCAAGCGGCTCAGGACAGATGTGATAGATCTCTTTTATCAGCATCGCGTGGACCCCGGCGTGCCGATTGAGGATGTGGCCGGAGCAGTGAAGGAACTAATTCAGGCTGGCAAAGTGAAGCACTTTGGCCTGTCTGAGGCAGGCGTGGGCACCATTCGCCGTGCGCATGCTGTTCAGCCCGTTACCGCGCTCCAGAGCGAGTATTCGCTGTGGTGGAGGAAGCCGGAGGCAGAGGTGATTCCAGTTCTTGAAGAATTAGGTATCGGCCTGGTCCCGTACAGTCCACTCGGCAAGGGATTTCTGACTGGCAAGATGGACGAAAAGACGGAGCTCAGCAAGGGCGATTTTCGCAGCACTCTTCCTCGGTTTACGCCAGAAGCCCGAAAGGCCAATCAGGCTGTGGTCGATCTGCTCACCAGCATCGGCAAGCAAAAAGGAGCTACACCAGCCCAGGTGGCACTCGCGTGGCTACTTGCGCAGAAGCCGTGGATCGTTCCCATCCCGGGCACAACGAAGCTTTCACGGCTTGAAGAAAATATCGGCGCTGCTTCACTGGAACTGACGGCTGACGATCTCCGGCAGATCAACGAAGCCGCATCCAGGATCGCGATTGAGGGTGACCGCTATCCGGAGCACATCGAGAAGATGACCGGCCTGTGACCGGTAGGAGGATGCTTGCGGCAGGTAGTGCAAAGGCAAAACCATGGAAATCAAGAGAATTGGTACACAGCCTTCCGGCAAAGGCCCTGCTGAATACTTTACCGGCTCTGTGCGTGTGGACATGCTGTTCGATGCGCCAGAGCCGGCACGCGTCGTCGGTGCCAGCGTTACCTTCGAACCCGGCGCGCGCACTGCATGGCACACGCATCCGCTAGGACAAACGCTGATCGTGACCTCCGGGTGCGGTCGAGCCCAGAGTTGGGGCTGTCCCATTCAGGAGATCAAGCCGGGCGATGTGATCTGGTTTGCGCCGGAAGAGAAGCATTGGCACGGAGCCTGGCCAACGACGGGCATGACCCATATCGCCATTCAGGAGAAGCTTAACGGCAAAACCGTTGAATGGATGGAGCACGTGAGCGATGATCAATATCAGTCGTAGCAAGCGTGTCTTTGCGGGTGAGCGGTCTGCGGAAGTTGCGCAACCGCTCACCACGTTACAAACGACACACATCAAAGGCCATGAGACGCAATGGCCTTTGGTGTTCAGTAGTTCTTATAGGCGGGATTGAACTTGGGACGAGGCATGGTGTGGATGTAAGCCGCAACATCGTACGCCTGCTGCGCAGTCAATGAGCCAGGATGATTCTGTGGCATATTGTGGAAGACATAAGCGGCCATCTTCGCTGGCTTATACATGCCCGCGCCATCGTTAAACGAGCCATTGCCCCAGAGCGGAGGCATGATGGGCGGAATCCCTGCGCCATCCCTGCCATGGCATAGAACACACTCCTGCTGCACGTAAACAAGTTTCCCCTGCGCAGCATTCCCCTTCAGTTCAGGAAGCTTCACAAGCCCGCGCCCTGCATAGGGTTTGCCACGCTTCTCGTTCTGCGAGAGGGATTGAATGTATGCGACGAGAGCCTGCATCTCCATGCTGTCAGGCGGCAGCGGGCTGCCGGCCTCGCTGCGCGCAAAGCACTCATCAATGCGGTCTTCCAATGTAATCATGCGGCCCGCTCGCTTGCTGAACATCGGGAACAGACCGGCAATATCGATCATGGGAGCGGCGTAGTCGGCGGTGCCGCTCTTTACGTGGCAGTCGCTGCACGCAAGCTGGTTGCCTACGTAATGAAATGCATACTTCGGTGTCCGATCAAAGATGAGCTTGCCCCTCTTGACCAGCTCGGCATTCTTCTGCACCGCAGCGGCAGGCTGAGCCTGTGGCGCTTGCTGTGCAGCGGACTCTGGATGCTTTCCGGAGCACGCCGTTATCGCAACCAGAAACATGCAAGAGCACAGAGCAAAACTGCGCGCAACCAACATCGAGCTGTATGCGGAACCCATGCCGCCGACTCCTACTTTGCTGTTCCGGTAATAGAGCGGAACCCGTACTGGTGATAGATCGCCTGGGCTTCCACGCTTTGCAGGAAACTCAGCCACTCGTGAGCAGCCGCAGGATGCAGAGCGCCGGTTACAATGCCACCTGCATAGATAGCGGTTGCATTCTGCGCATCCGGTACGGCGACTCCCTCTATGGGATTTCCAATGCTCTTCTGAAAACGCACCTCTGAGGACCAAGTAACGCCGGCATCCACGGTCCCCTGCAGAATGCGCATCGGCGTCTGGCGATGATGAATCTCCGTCAGCATGGTTTCGCCGTTGCGAACTTTGGTCTCATAAACTAAGTGCTCCAGAGCATCCCCACCTGCCTTGCGCAGCGAATCCTGAATCTGGCGTGCAACGCCCTCCCATTCAGGATTCGGCATCGAAAGCCGAAGGCCGGGTCGGCCCAGATCGCCAAGTCCGTGAATTACCTTGGGATTCCCACGGGGCACCATAATCGCGAGCGTATTAGTGGCGTAGTTCACAATATGGCTTACCTGGCCGGCCTGTTCCATGGTTTGCAGCACACGTGCGCCTGCTTCGTACACATCTGGTTGCACATGAATCGTAAGATTACCGAGCGTGATGGCATTGCCAGCGGCCATCTGCCTGCGCAGAATGCCCGGCGGAAGTGTCTCGTAAAAAATGTGTCCTTTCAGATCCGGATGCATGCGTTCAAATGCGGCAACCAGTTGAGGCAGCACGAAAAACTGGTTGCCGCCAATGAACAGCACAAGCCTGGCATCGCAGGGATTGCCATGCATATCCGGCACGTTGTCTACATCAGGCACGCGAAAAACATACCCCTGCTGCGCCGCAGGGTCATTGGCTCCGTGGCTCCATGGCGGGCTGGTTTGTGCGCTGGCTGAAATCGCCATGCAAGCTGTGGACAGAGCGGGCAGAAAAATTCGAAGGTTCATCGCAGGGATCCTATGCTGGCTAAGCGGTGATGTAGGTGTAGTGGCCTTCTGCCTGCAGCAGTGCAATCGCAGCAACCATGGCGGCTACCACCAGTGTGCCCTCAACGGTATGCGCCAGCATTTCGCGCGTAATCTCCTCGGGCGATTGCGTCAGCTTGCGCATCCGCACCAGTATGCGAGCCTGCTCCTCGGTTGCGGTGTGACAGCTCATGAACTGGACACCGCGCGCGCGCAGCGTGCGGATGCTGCGGTCCTGGTACATGGAGTCTTCCTGGCTCGGATCGCTGGACGCTTCACTCTTGGCTGTCCCTTTTGGACTACTCATAAAGATGTTGCGAACTGCGGGCTTGTCTGTCTCGGGGTCCGTCACTTTCAGCCACTCGCCAATCTGATATTTGTTCCAGATAAAGTCGTCATAGTTCAGCATATTGGCCGGGCCATGCATGGCAACGGCAACCTTGATCTGCTCCTTGGGCACACCAAAGCCGAACTGAAGACCGTTCAGCGAGTTCTTCACATTGTTTAAGAATCGTCCGTCGTTGATCTGCACAACATCGTAGACCTGCTTGATGCGGGCAGTGTGGTGCAGCAGCGATTCAAAGTCTGCAAGCTTCCAGTCAGTCGTTTTCCACACCAGTTGGCCTTCTGCGGCACCTGCTGCACCAGCGGCTAATCCAAGCGCCGTTGCGCCAGACAGAAACGACCTGCGATTGATGACATTCATTGGGGTCCTCCTTGGGGATGTGTAGGTGGATTGGCATCGTCTTCCTGCTTCGGTGCAATGCCGAGATTTTCAAGGAAACGGAACTTGGGCTCCTCGCAGCGCCTTCGGAACGCCGCCGATCGCGCCCTCCAGAACAGGAATAGCGCCAGAAC
>JAJXXG010000258.1 GCA_021781255.1 Acidobacteriota bacterium | reverse complement strand
AGCGTGGTGGTGGTCTTTACCTGGGGCATTGCGCTGGCGTTGGGCAAGCACGGCGAGATTCGCTCGCTCGACCGCCGCACCGTGCTCTTTCTCACGCTCTCAGGGATTGCCACGGGACTGTCGTGGGTGTGCTACTTTCGCGCGCTGCAGTTGGGGCCGGCATCGCGCGTGGCGCCGCTCGACAAGCTCAGTGTTCCGCTGGTCATGATCTTTGCCTGGCTGTTGCTGGGCGAAAAGCTCAATGCGGCGGCGCTCGTTGGCGGCGCGCTGATTACAGCCGGAGCTGTGGTGATGGTGCTGGGGTGAGAAGGAAGGGAATAGGGAATAGGGAATAGGGAATAGGGAATAGGGAACGGTTCACTGCGCATTATTCGCCGGCCAAAGCGCACCATCCACGGATCACTGACAACTGAACACTGACAACTGTTGCGGCTCTCCTATACTGGGACCAATGAATACGCTGGAGAAAACGGAAGATGCGTCTGCCGCGCCGCCGCGCCGCATCGTCCTGACCGGCTTTATGGGTTCGGGCAAGAGCACCGTTGGTCCCCTGCTGGCGCGGCGGCTGGGCTGGAAGTTTGTGGACGCGGACGACGCGATCGAGGCCGAGGCGGGTTGCACGATTCCGGAGTTCTTTCGGCGGCACGGCGAAACGGCATTCCGCGAGCGCGAGCGCGCCACCATCGCGCGCCTGATGGGCGGCGACGGTCTGATTCTGGCCCTCGGCGGAGGCGCCATTGAAGACGCCGCGACACGGACGCTGCTCGCGACCGCGCCGGATACGCTGCTGGTCCATCTGGAGGTGGAGTTGGCGACAACGCTTGCGCGCTGCCGCGGCACCGAGCATCTGCGGCCTGTGCTTGCCGACCAGGCGAACCTGGCCAGCCGCTACGAGCGGCGATTGCCGCTTTACCGTGCTGCGCACGTGTCGATTGCGGTGGATGAAATGACGCCGCGGCAGGTGGTGGAAGCGATTGTGAAGGCCGCCGGGCACGCACCGTCCTTCCAGAGGAAGTGATAACGGCGGGCAATGATGTGCGCCATCTACTGGAACGCGTCAGGAAAAATGCTGCCAGCCTTGAGGCGCGAGCGGTTGCAAACCGCGCGGCGTAAGCAGTGTTACTTGCGGCCTGGTTTGGCGTGGCCGGAGGATGCGGCCGATGCAAGCGACAGGCACGCCGGCAATGCTGCGCGGCACACGGGCAGACGGCGGGGCGGTGAAAAGGAGTTCGTAGTCTTCGCCGCCGTGGAGGGCCTGCGCCTGGGTTGCGGCAGAGTGGATAGGTAGCGCGGCCGCATTCACTTCGGCGGCGACGCCGGACTCCTCGCACAGGTGAGCCAGATCGGTGGAAAGGCCGTCGCTGAGGTCGATGGCGGCGGTTGCTACGGAGTGGCGCGCCAGCCAAAGGCCCTGGGCGATGCGGGGCTCGGGGAAGAGATGCGGCGCAAGCAGCGCTTTCAGGTTGCCGGGTATGCGAGGCGGCAGGGAGCGATAGGCCGGGCGATTTTGCCGCGCGGCTTTGGATCGCCGTTCGGTGTTGACAAGTTGCTCCAACTGCGCCAAGCCCGCTGCGGCTCCGCCCAGTTTGCCGGTAACGTAGAGCAGGTCACCAGGCCGTGCGCCGGAGCGGAGCAGGGCTTTGCCGCACCGCACCGCGCCAGTGAGGACGATGTCGGCGACGGGGAGGGGCGACTCGGCCATGTCGCCGCCGGCCAAAGGGGTTTTACAGGCCTCGGCGAGAGCGAGAAATCCGTCGAAGAAGCGTTCAATCCAAGCTCCGCGTGAGGGCTCGCGCCGTTTTGAGCCTTCGATGAGATCGGAGGGCAGGCCAAGTGAAAGAAACGCCGCCACGGGCCTAGCGCCCATCGCGGCCAGGTCGCTGAGCCCGCGTGCCAGAGTGCGGTGGCCGATGGCCTCGGGCGCGTGCCAATCGAGGCGGAAATGGCGGCCGTCGATGGAGAGATCGGTAGTGACGGCAAATTCTTCGCCGGGGCGAAGGCGGAGCAGGGCGCAGTCGTCACCAATGCCGAGGCGCAGACTGAAATCCGGCGCTTTAGCCGCACGGGCGCGAATCCGGGCCAGCAGCGCCAACTCGCCTGGTCTGCTTGAACTCGGTGATTCCACACGATCGGACCGCATCAGTTGAGCATAGGGCATGGCGCTGCCGGCGCGCCTGCAAGATGAAGCAGGCGGTAAGCGTAATGCAGCGCACGGTACGGAGACGTTTCCGGGGAGGACGCATTCGCGGAGTGGCTTTATTTTTGATCTGATTGGAGTTATGGCGAGGTCAGCGTTCCCCGGATCGGCTCCATTACCAAAGTGAGTTTGTGGGCGCAATCTAGCCGGCTTTTCGTTGACCCGGCGAAGCGTGGCCTGTTATTCTTAACCTTCGGTTTCACATTCCGCCCCGATGGCGGCAATAGACCATTTGTGTGGGGGTGAAAACTCACACAGGATGCATCCTCCCTCTGAACTGGGCACTTGAACAACCGGCCCGTTGCTGGGACTGCAGGCAGTCATGCTACGCAAGCGCTATTACATATTTTTCGTTTCCAGGGATGAGGACGGCCATCTCCGGAAGATACCGCTTCCGCTGAAGTATGCCTATGGATTCGTGGCCGCGGCGATTGTGGGAGCGTTCACGATAGTGGGCCTGGCGGGATCGTACACGCGCATGCTGCTCAAGACGGAAAGCTATAACCAGGTGCGCGCCGAGCGGGAGACGCTGCGGAAGAATTACCAGCAGATGGCCGAGATTGCGCACAATCGCAGCGTGCAGGTAGCGTCGCTGGGCGCGCTGGCGAATGAAGTAACCGCGCTTTACGGATTGCGGCAAAACAAGCTGGATGCGGCGAAGCTGGCGAAGCGGGCCAGCGCTATGGCGGCCGCGCCCACTCCGGCGTCACTGGCCCAGGCGGACAACCCAAGCCAGCAGCAGGTTGCCAATTCCATCGACACATTTTATAAATTGCGCGCCGAGGCTCTGTCGGGCCAGGTCTCGCGGGCTTTGGAAAGCGGGCTGACGTCCAGCTTTACCGGCGATTGGACGGAGCTTGCCGACGCGCCCTCGATGTGGCCGGTTGAAGGCCGGGTAGCGTCGGGCTTCGGCGTGCGCGAAGATCCCATCGACGGCGAAGGCGCTTTCCATCCTGGTATCGATATCGACGCGCCCAGCGGTACGCCGGTGCGCGCAGCGGCTGACGGCGATGTGATCGAGGCGGCGATGAACGCTGGATATGGCCGCGAGGTGATCCTGAATCACGGTTTCGGCGTGGAGACTGTGTATGGACATCTCTCAAGGTTCGCGGTGTTCCCCGCGCAGCATGTTACCCGTGGCCAGGTCATTGGCTACGTGGGCGAATCGGGACGCGCTACCGGCCCCCACTTGCACTACGAGGTGCGCGTGCACAACGCACCGGTGAATCCACACAAGTACCTGCGAACCACGTTTGAGGACGTTGCGAATCTCAGTGGCGCTGGCCAATCGCACCAATAAGACCGCATTTGAGTGATCAAAAAAAACGGCTCCCGGCTGACCGGGGGCCGTTTTAATCTTGCCGACGCAACTCGTCTTTGCCGCTGGCGCCTGCTGCTACTGGCGGCTGACCGTGCAGCTATCCAGCGACGTGTTGACAACGCCGGCGCCATGTTCACTTTCGGGATCTCTGGTAGTGTGCATTCCTGCCGCGCGCCGGAGCAAGTGCATTCCTCAGGTGGCCGCTATCAGCAGCCGCTCGGCAACCGCCTCCACGATCTGCTCGTGGACCTCGTCGATGGTGAGGTCTCCTTCGATGAGGACTACACGCTCCGGTTCGCGCGCGGCGATTTCGCGGTATTTTTGCCAGACTCGGGCGTAGAAGGTGTCCTGCTCGGCCTCGAAGCGGCCTTCGTTTTTGCCGGTTCGCGATTGCTCGCGGTGGTTGCGGCGCCGCGCGCGGGCCAGTGAGGCTTCGAAACCGGGCAGGAGCAGCAGCGTGAGGTCAGGTTGCAGGTCGCCGCAAATCAGTTTGTGCATGTCCAGCACAACGGCTGAGCCCAGTTCGCGCCCGCCGCCCTGGTAGGCCTCCGTTGAGTCGGTAAAACGATCGCAGACGACAATCCTGCCTGCGTCGAGGGCCGGCTGAATGACCTCGGCAATGGCCTGCGCGCGGTCGGCGAACATGAGTGCCATCTCCGTCATGGGCGCTACGTTGCGCGAGCGGGAGTCGAGCAATATCTCGCGAATACGGTCGCCGGTTGCGGTGCCGCCGGGCTGGCGGAGCAGGATCGGCTCATGGCCTCGGCGGGCAAGCCATTCCGCCAGACGCTTGATTTGTGTGGTTTTGCCCGACCCGTCAAGGCCTTCGAGAGTGATAAAGACACCGCGCGGCATGGGCTGAGTCTACCACTCGGCAAGTTTCCAGAGCCTGTTATTAACTTTCGCGTGACCTTGGTGAAAAGTTAATAACAGGCTCTGGAGACAACCCCGTTCCGGTTGTGATACAAGAAGTTAAATTTCCAAAAAGACGTTCTGGAGGCTGGCCTGTCTGCGGCCTGTGCTCGATTGGAGTTAATCATGCGTTTTCGTGTTGCGCTAAGTTCCTTTTTATGCGCCCTGCTTTTGACTGCTGTGCCGACAGTGCGCCTCAGCGCACAAAATCTCACGTTGGAGGGCCAGACCGGCGGGTTCCTTACGCCCACTGCCTACGTTGTGGACATGGAGGCGGGGCAGAAATTTTCACACCCGGCCGTCGGCTTCCACTTCATTGATGCTTCAGCGGTGATCGGCACTATTGAAACTTTCAGCATCACCGAAGGCTTTGCCAGCCGGGCAGAGGCCGGCTACACGCGCAGCGTTCACCAGTATGGAGACCAGCCCACCTCTGCGGCCACACCGCTCGGCCTAAGCAACCTGTGGAACTACTCCGGCATGAACGTCTTCCACGGCAAGGTGGTGGCCATCAACGATGGCCAGTTCGCTGCGTGGGTGCCGGGAATTGCGGTGGGCGGCCTGGTCCGCACCAGCGACCACTTTGTCTCGGGCGCGGCCAACAAGACGCTTACGGGGACGGACAAGGCCTACACCAACGGCGACGTATACATTGCCTTAACCAAAACCTGGGCCAAGCCTCCTGTGCCGTTTCTGCTGAATCTGGGCTGGAAGGCCACCAATGCCACCATCTTCGGCATCGGCGGCCAGAGCACTCGTTTTGGCGGGCGGTTCTTCGGCGGGTTAGGCTTTCCGCTGCCCATCGGCCATGGAATTGTGGCCGTGCCCTCGGCGGGATTTACGCAGGAGCCCAAGACCTCGGAGAATCTGAACACCCTGCTGAACGCGGCGCTTTATGTGTGCGAACAGGAACTCGCCTGCAATCCTGCGTCATACCCGCTGATGAGCGCCCATATACCCACAACGCTGGATTACGCCGTGCGCGTGACGCAGCGGACACATCCGCACTTTGCCTTCGATATCGGTGTCGGCCAGGTGGCGGGGAACATCGGATCGATCTATGTCGCGAACCCCTACTTTAACCCCTCCAATCCCGTGTATGGGCCTCCGGTTGTTACCACACCTGTGAACCTGCACGCGCGGAGCGTGGTGGGCATGGGGCTAAGTTACCGTTATTAGGAAACTTATAAAGATTAAGCGGCCTGAGGCTCAAAAAAATAACGCCTATGAATGCCCCTCCTGCGCAACCTAACCGCGCCGGAGGGGTTCAATTCAACATGACCGGATTAGCCAGCGGTTGCGAGATGCGATCCGCAGAGGTCGCACGAGTAGATAGGCGCGCTGGCATGGTCCGGATGAATCGAAAGGAGGCTTCTCCCATGCGAATTTTCAGCTTGTTGCGCGTGATGCTTGTTGCTCTTCTCGTCTGCATCGTTTCCGAATCGGCCCATGCAGGGGTGTTCATCAGTGTTGGATTTGCGCCGCCGCTGTTGCCGGTCTACGTGCAGCCACCGTGCCCAGAGCCCGGCTGGATGTGGATCCCTGGCTACTGGGCTTATGGCCCCGACGGCTACTACTGGGTTCCGGGCACCTGGGTTCCGGCGCCGGAGCCGGATTTGTACTGGACTCCCGGTTACTGGGGCTGGAATGCGGGCCTTTACACCTGGTACCCCGGTTACTGGGGTCCGACTGTGGGTTACTACGGCGGCGTGAACTACGGATACGGCTACTTCGGTACAGGCTTCGTGGGTGGCATGTGGCGGGGCGGAGCGTTCGATTACAACACCGCAGTGATGCACGTTGACCGGCGCATGATCCACAACGTCTATGAAGATCGCAACGTGATCAGGACGCACACCGTTGCCAGGGACAACCGCGTGGCCTTCAGCGGCGGACCGGGCGGCATCCACCACGAGATGACGGCCGAAGAGCGTGGAGCCATGCAGCAGAGGCACTTTGGGGCCACGAGCTACCAGATGCAGCACAAGAACATGGCAATGCACGACACGAACTTGTACTTCAACCACAACCACGGGCAGCCTAGCACCATGGCAGTTGCCAGGCCAATGGGTGCGGGGTCGCGCGGGCCGACAGGGCGGGAATCGCAGAGCATCAACCATCAGCGTGGCGCTCCGCAAGCGCAACCCGCGCCGCAAACCAATAATCGGTCTCAGCCGCAGTACCGTTCGCAGCAGCGGCCCTATAACCAGGCTCAGCCGCAGTACCGTCCGCAGCAGCGGCCCTATAACCAGGCTCAGCCGCAGTACCGTTCGCAGCAGCAGCCCTATAACCAGGCTCAGCCGCAGTACCGTTCGCAGCAGCAGCCCTATAACCAGGCTCAGCCGCAGTACCGTCCGCAGCAGCAGCCCTATGACCAGGCTCAGCCGCGGTACCGTCCGGAGGAGCAGCCGTAGAACC
>JAJXXG010000646.1 GCA_021781255.1 Acidobacteriota bacterium | reverse complement strand
TGGCGATGGTGACGGCGTCGACGCTTTTGAGTTCAAGAACCTTGCGGAAGTCCTGGACAGCGGCGGGGGCTTCGCCCATGGACTGCTGGGTGGCGGCGGCGAATTTGGCGAGGATGTTGGTCTCCACATCGCAGACGTGGGTGACGCGGGCGGCGGCCTTGTTGGCCTTGAGGCCGGAGAGATGCGCGTAGGCGCGGCTGTTGAGGCCGATGACGGCAAAGTTGAGGCGCTCGTTTGCGCCCATGATCTGGCCGTAGCTTTTGGCGGATGAGCTGATTGCCAGCCCGGCTGCTCCCGCGGCAAGCGTGTCGAGGAACTCCCTGCGTGTGACCATGTTTTCTCCTGGGGTGGGACGCGCGCCGAAGAGCGCTTTTTTCACGGCACCATGCTAATACGTGGGAGGGGTTTGGGCTATGGGCGGGGTTGCAGGTCTCGGAAGGAAGGGGAGAAGCACGCAGCAATGCAGGCTCTTTGACTTCGCTGCGCTGAGGAGGATGTGTGCCTGTGGTGCAGTGTGCGGTGCGGGATATTGAGCTAAGAAACTGCGTTGTGGACGATGCGCCGGGCTGCTGCGGAGGCTAGCTGGCGAGGCGGCGGTCGGGGCGATTGATGCGGCGGTCGACAGGGTTGGGGCGGGTGTCGGGGGCTCCGTGGCGGCGGTCTTTTCTGTTGGCGCGGCGGTCGGCGCGATGCTCGGCGTCTGTCAGTGTATGGCTCGCAACCTCGGCGGCTGTCGCGTCGGTATTTTTGTGTTTTGCTGCCGCCGACGGCTTGATCTCAACGCCGTCGGTGAGCAGCCTGGTGATGATGGGGATATTGGTGCGTTCCGATTCAACAAAGTCGACGCCTGCGGCGGTCAGCGTGAAGTCGGAGTTATCGGCGCGGGTGATGTAGCCCTTCTTTTCCAGATACCAGGTGGTGAAGTCGAGATAGTCGCGCGGGAAGCCCATGCGGCGCTCGATTTCAGACAGGGGAACCTCGGGCGCGTAGGGGTTGTTGCGGCGGCGATAGTAGAGCACGGCGAGCAGGGCGAGGCGGCGGTTGATCTCGCCCTCGATCTGATCCATGAAGTCGATGGTGGCGGAAAGCGGCGCGACCTGGTGCGGTTCGGCTTCACGTTCTACGTCGTATTCGGCGCGGCGCTCGGGGTCAGAGAGAATGTCGTACGCATCCTTGAGCAGGGAGAACTTCTCGGAGTCACCGGATTTGGGATTGTCCGGGTGGAAGCGAGACGCCAGGAACCGATAGACACGGTGGATGGTGTCGTGGTCGGCGTTGGGGCTGATTTGGAGGAACTCATAGTAATCGAGCGTCTGCATCGCGATCATAGGGTCCTTTTCTCAAGCATGTTGGGAGACATCCTGGGCCGCAACAGCATTGAAACATTATTTTGCCCCAACAGGAACCCATCTTCTGTAACTCTTCTGTGGTAAATGGAGTGGTAGTTTCGCAGCGTTGCGCCACCTTGCGCTGTGCCCCGGGCTGGAAGCGAGCGGCGAAAACAGCAGGAGATTGAGGCGATGCGTTCATTCTGCTGGATTTGGGGTGACTGGAGCACCGCCATGACGTGGATGCAGCGGAGCGGGAGGCGGAGAGCTGAAGCTCAGAGACGCGCGCCCATGATCCACCAGAGCATGCCCAATGTGATCGCAGCAGCGAACAGAGCGATCAAAGCGAGCCGTGCCGGGCGATGTTCACCGCCGTTGAGTGTGACAATGCGCGGGGGGAGTGATGCGCGACGGCTCCCGGCGGGGATTTGAGCCAACTGCTCTGCCGTGAGGGCGTGCGCCGCGGTCTGGAAACGGTCGCTGGGGTGAGGGAAGCTGCGCGGCAGGCGCGAGGCGGGAAACCAGGTGTTGGGCCTGAGTACGGTGAACCATCCGGCGGTCCCCACGCTGAATCCACGACGATTCACGGAACGTAGAATCTTCATGGCTTCCTCCTGAACCTGTGTTCGCGGCTTCGATTCTCAGTCGTCGTAAGCTGCTGCGCGAAGGTCGAGCAGAAACAACGGACTCTCAAATTGGAGCATGGCGAAATTCTTGCGTCAAGGCTTTCGCGCGGACGCCGGGGGCTTGCGGGACTGCGGGTGACGGTGTCCAACCGATATACTCGGCCTGAGGGACGCAGCCGCGGCCAGCAACGGCGCGCCCGATGGAGAAACAGGCCTTGACGTTGAACCGTCGTGGATTTTTGAAGTCGCTTTCGAGGACCGCAGTTGTTCTATCGCTGGAAGATGTGTTGAGGCTGGCCCGGCCGGCCTTCGGGCAGTCTGCCCCTGCGCAGAAGCCGAAGGGCATGGCGCGAGATACCTACACGGCAGAGGCGCGGCCTGCGCCGAAAGGCGCACCGTCCCCGGTGACGGGCACGCCGCTGGGCGTGCAGTTTGTGGACGTGGCCAAAGAGTCGGGGCTCAACGTGGAGATGATCTTCGGCGGCGAGCACCGCAACAAATATCTGCTGGAGACGACTGGCTGCGGCGCGGCCTTCTTTGACTACGACCAGGATGACTGGGTGGATATTTTTCTGGTGAATGGCTGGCGGCTGGAGGGCTTTCCCAAGGGCCAGGAGCCGGTGTGCCGCCTGTTCAAGAACAACCGCGACGGCACGTTCACCGATGTGACGCTGAAGGCGGGGCTGGCGCGGTCGGGGTGGGGACAGGCCTGCTGCGTGGGCGACTACAACAACGACGGCTGGAACGATCTGTTTGTGAGCTACTACGGGCAGAACGCGCTGTTTCGCAACAACGGCAACGGAACATTCAAGGATGTGACGAAGGAAGCCGGCCTGATGCAGGACCGGCTGCGGTGGAACTCGGGCTGCTCGTTCCTGGACTACGACAAGGACGGGCGGCTGGATTTGTTTGTGGGCAACTATATTGACTTCGACATCAAGACGGCGCCTCTGCCGGAGGACGCGAACTGCACGTACAAGGGCATCCAGGTGGCTTGCGGGCCGCCGGGGCTGGAGGGCGGCAAGAACATCCTGTACCACAACAATGGAGATGGGACGTTCACCGACGTGAGCGAGAAGGCCGGGATGTGGGGCACGCTGGGCACGTATGCGCTGAGCTGCGCGGCGGCGGATCTGGACAACACGGGCTGGCCGAATATCTACGTGGCGAATGACTCGACCTCGGCGACGTATTACGTGAACCAGAAGGACGGCACATTCAAGGACGAGGCGATCGAGGCGGGCGTGGCCTACTCGCCGGACGGCAAGCCGCAGGCGGGGATGGGCGTGAGCGTGGGCGACTACAACCGCGACGGCATGCTGGACATTGTGAAGACGAATTTTGCGGGCGACACGGACTCCATCTTTCAGAACCTGGGCGATGGGTCGTTTGACGACCGCACGTATCAGGCTGGGCTGGGCATCAACACGCGGCTGCTGGGCTGGGGCGTGAGCTTCATGGACATCGACAACGATGGCTGGCTGGACATCCTGGTAGCCAACGGGCACGTGTATCCCGAAGTGGATGGGACGCAGGTGGATGCGGCCTATGCGGAGCGCAAATATCTCTACCGTAATCTGCGCAACGGGCAGTTTGAAGACGTGAGCCTGCAAGGCGGCAGCGGCATCACGACGCCCGCCAAGGCGCGCGGCTTCGCCATCGGCGACTATGACAACGACGGCGATATGGACGCGGTGGTGAACTGCGTGAATGCGCTGCCGCAACTGCTGCGCTGCGACTCGACGCTGAAGAGGAGCTGGGTGAAGATTCGCGTGGCAGGCGTGAAGAGCAATCGCACGGGCATCGGCGCGCGGATCAAGGTGGTGGCGCAAACCGGCACGCCCGTATTGACAGCCAAGCCGGGCACGCCGCTGACGCAGATTGAAGACGTGCGCTCGTGCAACGGGTACTACTCGGCGAGCGACCTGCGGATTCACTTTGGGCTGGGCGAGGCGAAGAAGGTGGACCTGGTGGAGATCCGCTGGCCCTCAGGGCAGGTGGACACGCTGAAGGATCTGGACGTGAACCGGCTTTACGTGATCGAGGAAGGCGGCAAGCTCCTGAAGAACGAGGCGCTGACGCCTGCCCGGAAAGCCTAGCAGCCCGTGAAGCCGTGCCCTTTCAAAACCGATCTTAACCACCCCGGGGCCTGTTAACTCGGTTGGGATGGATGAAGCAACATCATTGAAGCCGGATCAAGAAATCAACTCCATACAAGCTTGAGGAATCCGCAGGGAGCCAACCTGGCGGGCGGGTTGTCCGTCTCACTCGTAGTGCGACGCAAGCGAGATAGACGGCGATTGCCGCTCGAGCTGGGATTTGTCTCGTTTCGTTTATGGCGGAGTGCTGGGCGCGTGCCTGCTGGCCGGATGGATTGCGTTGCGGCCGTGGACAAGCGTGCATGCGCAGCTGGACTCGCAGGCCGGCGATCGGGATGCGGCGTGCGCGCCGTGCCA
This sequence comes from Acidobacteriota bacterium, assembly GCA_021781255.1. Next base: position 2,440 of record JAJXXG010000646.1, on the reverse strand, counting down.
CGAGGATATCTATGAGCGCTACCGGCGGACTCCCATGGCCAATGCCAGCGGACCGGCGGCGTTGGGGTTTATTCCCGCGAACTTTGTTCATGCGGCCTCGGGGGTTCACTATCAGGTGACCGAGGAGGATGGACGCGTCTGGCTGAGCTTTGCGCGGGATGGCGGGGCGGGTCGCGCTCTGAAGGGGCAGCGGGAGCTGCGCTACTTCATTGGCTCGGGGCGGCGCGGGTGAAGGCGGCGCGGCGCTGGAAGTGCTGGCCCGGCTGATCCAGTTTGACCCGGACAATGCCAAAGCGCAGGAGTTCAGCGAGGCGGTTCGGACTGGCCGGCATGCCTGCGCGGGCAAGTGAGGACGAGGTGGGGTATCGAGGAAGTTAACTGTGTCAGGCGGGCGGATGGTGGAATGAACAGATTGTCATGCCCAAAAGAGGCGACTCTGGGGCGGCCTTAAGAGGATAGCTTGCACGGTACGCTGGCCCGGCGGGGCGTTGATGCGAGAGCGCATCGGCCAGGGAAGAGCCGCAAAAGGCGAGGCGGACGGCCTCCGTCAGCGCGCGGCAGGTGGTTGAAAACTCAGCCTTTTGGTTGAGATGCGCCTCCATCGCGAGAGGGATGCGGCGAGGTCTGGCATGGGCTCAAGGGTGGTCATTCCTGGTCGAAAGTCCGGGCCGGAAGCTCATAAAAATGGCATATCAATAATTCAACACTTATTCGGTGTTATGGCAGTGTTGTTCTGGGCAGAAACCGTGCCGGCGTGTGGCTGGACCCTGCGCGGAAACGGTCGGGAAACGGGGAAATCTTTCCAGTAAATCGCTTTATAGGCAAGTGTTAACTGGCGGCCGGGAAGCCGGGTGCAGGCGGCGGCGGGGCCTTGGCGGGCCGGGTAAAGGTTTCCCCGGATTGATATAACGTTTGCGGTTGCGTTCCTGCGATTTTTCTTTCTTCAGGCGTTGACAGCGCGTGATTCAGTCCGCTATCGTTTCGAGTTGTTCTGGAGTCTGCCTTTTTCGCTCTCTCTAATCTTCACTTCGGGAGCAGCGGCACCGGAATCTTTCGCGATCCTGCCGAGCGGCGGGGGAGCCTTGTTTACCGGCTAGTTGATATGAATTGGCCAGCCGGCGATGTATCCACGAACTAAGTAAACAGAAAGAACAGCAACAAGTTTTCAGGAGACCGCATGAATAAGAATGTGCGTACAGCACTTGTGCTGGCGTTGTTTGCCTGCGCGAGTTTGCTGCTTATTGCGCCAGCCAGTGCGCAGTCGGTCTACGGATCGATCTTCGGCACTGTGACGGATTCGACCGGGGCTGCCATTCCAGGCGCCGCGATCACGGTAAAGGACGTTGCCAAGGGCACCGTCGTTACCACCACCTCCAACGCCTCAGGCGACTACAGCGTACCCCACCTCATCCCCGACGTATACAACCTCAAGGTTGAAGCCAAGGGATTCAAGACATTTGAGACCCAGGGCATTACGGTGCAGGCCGATACGGCGCCGCGCATCGATCCCACCCTTGAAGTGGGCGGGGCCGACACGACCGTCACAGTGAACGCGGACCAGCAGCCGATTTTGAAGACTGACCGCGCCGACGTTTCCACCGTGTTTGACCAGCAGCAGGTTTCCACGCTGCCAGTCGGCGACCAGAACTTTACCAACCTGCAATTGCTGCTGCCGGGCGCCCAGCTTCTGGGCTGGTCGCACGCGGCGGATGAGAACCCGCAGGGTTCGCGCCAGATTCAGGTGGACGGCCAGGCCTTTGGCGGCACGGCCTTCGAGCTGGACGGCACCGACAACGAGGACCCGATCCTGGGCATTATCGTCATCAACCCCGCGCTGGACGCGGTGACTGAGACCAAGATCACGACGCAGAACTTCGACGCCGAGCTGGGCAAGGCGGTTTCTGCCGTTGTAACCGCGCAGACCCGCTCCGGCACGAACGCCTTCCACGGCAGCGCGTATGACTTCCGCACGGGCAACGCCAACCTGGCGCGCGATCCGTTTACGCAGGCGCCGGGCTCAATTCCGCCGGGATTGAAGAATCGCTTTGGCGGATCGATTGGCGGACCGATCCTCAAGAACAAGGCCTTCTTCTTCTTCAACTATGAAGCGCAGCGGCAGAAGGTCGGCACCTCGGCGACGGACACCCTGCCCACCAACCTGCTGACCGAAACCGCATTGGGCAAGACGGTCGGAGCCAGCGGCATTCCGGGCGCGGACTTCAGCGAATACCTGACGCAGCTGGGCGCGGCGGGCATCATCTACGACAACTCCAGCGGGACGCCGACGCCTTTCCCGAGCAACGTTATTCCGACGGGCAAGCTGTCGTCGCAGGCGCTTGCGCTGCTCACCTATCTTGAGCCGTACACCAAGGGCATCGGTCTGAACTCGACCGGGTCGGTAGGCGGTCTGGACTCGAACTTCCACAACTCCGGCACGGGC
>JAJXXG010000736.1 GCA_021781255.1 Acidobacteriota bacterium | reverse complement strand
TCCTCCACTCTGCCTGGGAGCCGGCACCATCAACACTCCGATATTGGCGGAGTACCGGTATTTCGGCAGCGCCAGCCAGACAAAGGCTGCGAGGAGCGGGGAGACGGCCATCAGCAGAAACGCGAGGTGGTAGGAATGTGTGCGGTCGTAGATGACTCCGATGAGCGGTGCCGAGAACGCAGAAATGGGGTTCGTTATCATGTACTGGAATGACATGATCTCGGTAAAGGAGCCGAGTCCGAAGAAGCGCGTCTGGAAGTACAGACCCATGGGACGGTAAGCGGCAAATGAGAAGCCGCCGAGCGCAATGGCGACGACCAGAACGGCATCGCCGCCGTAGCTCGAGGTAACGATCATCAGCAGAAGCGCGCCGGCGGCCGCCAACAGGCTGAACGGCGTGCCCACCTTGGCGGTCTGAAACCGATCCACCGCGTAGCCGCCGGCGAGCGCCCCGCCGATTCCAGCGAGCAGGAATAGGGAGGTCATCTCCGCGGCGAATGTCTGACTGAAGCCCTTCCCGAGCAGAGCGGGAATCATGTGCGCGACCATGCCGGTCGCGATGAGCATGCCGAACATCGCGGCAGCCGTGATGAGCCAGAACACCCAGTCCTTCAGCGCCTCCCTGAGCGCCATGCCCTCGAGACGGGGTGGGCGCGGTAGCGGCGGCGCTTGGCGTTCGGGTCCAACCGCCGCAGCGTCAGGGGTGGCCGAGGGAGCGGCCATCGAGTGAGTGGCCTTGTGGGCCCAGTGCGGACGCAGATTGATGCCGATCTGCCCGGGCTCTTCGATGGTGAAGTAGAGGATGGGCACGACGGCGAGGATGAGTGCGCCGAAGACCACGTACATCGTGCGCCAGCCGTAGTTGAGCATCAGGAAGTTCGTCAGAATCGGGATGATCGCCGCCGCGACGGTCGACTCCGCGCCGAGAATCGCCAGGGCCTTGCCGCGGTTCTGGGTGAACAGCGCGGCGACTACCTTGTTGTACGCAACGCCGGTCGAGCCGAACATGCCAAGCAGCGTGTAAAAGACGAACAGCAGCGCGAGGCTCGCCGTCTGGCGCGACATGGCGATCGTCACCAGGCCAACGATGGTCGTGCCGATGAGGATAACGGGCCGCACGCCCACCTTGTCGGCGATACGGCCGATCGGCCACAGGCTTGCCGCGCCGAAGATGAACAGGAACGTGGTGGCGAAGGAGAATTGGGTGCGCGTCCAGCCGAACTCTCGCGTCATCGGGATCATGACGAAGGTCAGCGCGCTGTACGGCAGGATGCTCGTCGCGAACGTCTGCCCAACGAGGATTGCGGTCGCTATTTTGATCTTGCGCCGCGAGAAATCGCCCTCGGCGACCTGGCCGGGGCCCGCCGAGCTTTCGGTGTCGGTTGTTGAAGTCATGACCTGAATTCGACCTCGATTGAATACACTGGCGCCAGGATCGCAACCCTGGAGGTGCAGAAACCGTGAATCCATTGGGATTTTCAGTGCAGGTGTACTTGTTCAAGCACTTGCCTGATTCCCAGTCTTATGAACTTCATTCGGCACATTAAAGGGAAGAATCGAGATTATCTCGGGGAAGAATCGAGATTATCTCGCTGCAGTTGAAAATAAGCGGAAAAATATGCGGTCGTCAAGTCGCCCCTGGAATCCAGGTCAACATTATTGATTTCAAACTCGGGTCATGACTCCCCGAATTTTCGTCCGCCAACGGCGACGGGAGCAGCTTTTGCTTCGGCTTCCATTTTCTGGCCAACGTCTGCGGCGGCCTTGGCCAGCACCTGGTGATGGATAGTGAACAGCGCCAGCTCCAGCCGATCGCTGACTCCGGTCTTGTCGTAGATCGAGCGCAGGTAATTCTTAATTACCTGCTCCGTGGTCTTCAGGCGCAGGGCAATCTCGCGGTTCTTGCACCCCTGCACGATCAGGGCCACAATGCGCATCTCTTTCGGCGTCAGGCGATCGCGCACGCGCGCGCCCACCATATCTTCTTCGGGCGACTCTGGCTTCGCGGCCTGAGGGGGGAACCACACCTCGCCGCCGGCCACGCGGCGCACGCAATCTACCAGCGTCGGGCCGGTAACGCTGCGAAACACTACGCCGCGAAAGCCCTGCTGCAGGTAGGTTGCGGCATGCTCGTTGTTCTCCGCAATCACAATGCCACGGCTGCCCGTGGTCTCAAGCAACACCGCAAGCCGCGCAAAATCCGGCTGTAGCGAAGACGAAAACAGGACAATGGCGCTGGGGAAGGTGGCGATGGCATGGTACATTCGCTCCAAATCCGTGCACTGTGCGATGATGCGCAGATCCTCGTCCATCGCCAGAACCTTGGCGGTTCCGGCCCGGAAGATCGCTTGCGAATCGGCAAGGATGATCTTGTACATGATGTGTGCTCTGCCTGCCCGTGTCCCTGTCCACGAAAATGCGGCGTTTCAACCCTGATCTTCGCTAAACCCTTGGGCGCTTGAACAGCGGTGCCCGCGGCTTTCATTCTCTTGTTACTATCGGCGGATTGGCGCGAAACCTTGGCAATGCATGCAATTGCTACATATACAAGCTCTGCCGCTTCGATGCGCAACCGCGCGGCTCTGGCACAGATCGGTACGATCTTGGCACGCTATAAGCGAGATTATAGCTTGACGGCCCAAACGAGTATAAAAACCTGAAGAGAGAGAGCCGTAGAAATCATTAACTAGAATGGGTCTGGCTACTGCAAAACCACAGATTCTGTATCCCGGGAACGACAAGATTCAAGTCCGGGGCCCCCGGCGACAGGTCTTTGTCGCTGGGGTGAGAGCACCAGCGAGCGGCGACCCGGAACGAAGCCGGCAAGAACAAACTTTCTGTAGTTTTGCCAAACCTTCTACACTTTCTCTATGGCAAGGCCGATTTTGCTGGCGGTTGATGACGATGCGAACGTGCTGGAGGCCGTAGTCCAGGACCTGCGGCGCCAGTATGGCAGCACATACCGAGTGATGCGCGCCGGCGGTGGCCAGGCCGCATTGGACACCCTGATTCAGTTGAAAACCCGCGAGGAGCCGGTGGCGCTCCTGCTCAGCGACCAGCGCATGCCGGGGATGAGCGGCGTAGAGATGCTGGAGCGATCGCGCGATCTCTATCCCGAGGCGCGCCGCGTCCTCCTCACAGCCTACGCTGACACTGAGGCGGCCATCCGCGCCATCAATTCCGCCCGCATTCACTACTACCTCAACAAGCCCTGGGACCCCCCGGAGGAGAAGCTCTACCCCGTTCTCGACGACCTCCTCGACGACTGGCAGGCAGGTTACCGCCCGTCCTTCGAGGGCTTGCGCGTCATTGGGCACCGCTGGTCGCTGAACGACCACCGCGTCCGCAACTTCCTGTCGCGCAATCATGTGCCCTACCGCTGGCTCGATGCTGCCGGTAGCCCCGAAGCTCTCAAGTTGCTCGAGGACCGTCAACTTGACCTCAAAAAGCTGCCTGTGGTGTTGTTCGCGGACGGTACCGTGCTTGTCGATCCGGAGCCGGGCGAGCTCGCTGCCCGCGTCGGGCTGCGCGTTCAGGCTGCCCAGGATTTCTACGACCTGGTTGTCGTGGGCGCCGGTCCGGCGGGCCTTGCCGCCGCGGTCTACGGTGCCAGTGAAGGCTTGCGCACCCTGGTCATCGAACCCGAAGCGCCCGGAGGACAGGCCGGCTCCAGCTCCCGGATCGAAAACTACCTCGGCTTCCCGTCGGGCGTCACGGGCGCGGAATTGGGCCGCCGCGCTCACACCCAGGCCTCGCGATTCGGCGCCGAGTTCGTCACCCAGCGCGCCACCGGAATGCGCATCGATGGCCAATACCGCTTTATTCAGCTCGCCGATGGCCGCGAGGTTTCCAGCCACGCCGTGCTGCTTGCTCCCGGCGTCCAGTATCGCAAGCTCGCAATCCTCGGCGGAGATCGCCTCACTGGCCGCGGTGTTTACTACGGCGCGGCGCTCGTCGAGGCCCTCGCCTGCAAGGGTGAGGAGGTCTATATCGCCGGGGGGGCAAACTCCGCCGGCCAGGCTGCCCTGCACTTTGCCCGATTTGCCTCCAAGGTAACCATGCTTGTGCGCGGCGAGGGCCTTTCCGCCACCATGTCAAAATACTTGATCGATGAGATCGCCAGAACATCGAATATTGTGGTGGAAACTCGGACCCAGGTGCTGGAGGCAATCGGCGACGAGCGTATGACGGCGCTAAAGTTGCGCGGACCGTCGGGAGACGTTGAGGTGCCCGCGTCCTCGTTGTTTGTTTTGATCGGTGCGGCGCCCGTCACCGCATGGCTGCCGCCTTGCATCCTGCGCGACGAAAATGGATTTTTACTGGCCGGGCCGGACCTGCGCAAAGATGGCAAACTGCCGGAGGTTTGGCGCGAAGCTCGCGAGCCGTATCTGCTCGAGAGCAGCGTGCCCGGCGTTTTTGTGGCCGGCGACGTGCGCCACGGCTCGGTAAAGCGCGTAGCCTCCGCGGTGGGCGAGGGTTCCATCGCGGTCCAGTTTGTCCACCAGTACCTGGCAGGGTTTTAGAACCTGTCGCATGATTCGGGTTTTTTGAAAGGGTACGACTTTACTCGCCGCGGCGAGCAGAGAAACTCAATGAAGGTTGCTTTGTAACAGGGCACGACTTCAGTCGTGCCGAGATGGCCGAATTGAATGATGGGCTTTGGCCCCTGCGGGAGCGCCGCATTAACAAGCAGAATGACTGACAGTACACAACCGATCGGCGTCGAACCGGTTCTTCTCAAGGATCTCGCCGAGGCTCTGCCGCGTACGCGTATCTTCGCCGCCACGCCCTTCGCCGCCATCGCAGGCGTGAATCGCGTCGAGCGCGTAACCGCCAAAGCCGGCGCCATGCTGGTTGAAGCAGGGGAACTGTGGCGCTTTTACTGGCTCGTGATCGAGGGCGAGATCCGCACCGAACGGCAGGAACCAGACGGGGCCTGGACATTGGTGGGGGTCTTGCAAGCCGGCGAGGGATTCGGCGAGGTGCCCTTGCTCACCGGCAGAGGCGCCGCGATGTTCCGCGTCTCCGCGGCGCAGGATTCGGTGCTCATCCGCTTCAGCGAGCAGGATTTTTGGTCTTTGCTGGCCTGCTGTTCCGCGGTGCGCAACACCATCCTGGCCGATAGCGCGCAGCGGCTCCAGGCCTATCAGGTTGAGGCGCTGCACCGCGAGAAGCTGGTCTCTTTGGGCACGCTCGCCGCCGGACTCATGCACGAGTTGCACAACCCCGGCTCTGCCGCCATGCGCGCCTCCTCGCAACTGCGCGAGAACCTGCTGCGCCTGCAGCAGCTCAGCCTGCGCGGGAGCGAGAAACCCAAAAACCCGGCTCAGCTTGAATGCATGAGGAATCTTCTGGAGCGCGCCCTCAAGGACTGCAATCAGCCGGCGATGAGCAGTCTGGAGCAGGCCGACGCCGAGGAAGCCATGAGCGAATGGCTCGCCGCGGCGAAGGTGGAGAATGCCTTCGCCATCGGGCCTGTGCTCGTCTCAAGGGGCTTCAATCGCGGCGAAATTGCATGCGCGAAGGAGCAATTTGATCCCGCCTCGTTCTCCGACGCGCTCAACTGGTTCGGATCCCTTGTCTCCAGTGTCTCGCTGGTCTGCGCCATCGAAGATAGCGTCTCACGCATCTCCGAATTGGTGACGGCCGTAAAGACGTTTGCCTACGACGAGCGAACGCCCGGCAGGGACCTGAACGTTCACGACAGCCTGCAAAGCACGCTCACCATCCTCGGACACAAGCTGCGGCTCAAGCAGATCAAGGTGGAAAAACGATTCGCGGCCTCGCCCTCTACCATCCGTACGCGCGGTCATGCCCTCAGTCAGGTCTGGACCAACCTCCTCGACAATGCCGCCGACGCGTCGCCCGAGGGCGCGAAGATCGAAATTGCCACGTGGAGCGAGCCTGGATTCCTCGCGGTCTCGATCGGCGATCGTGGCGCGGGCATTCCGCCCGACACGCTTCCGCACATCTTCGAACCGTTCTTCACCACCAAGCCGCAGGGCTCAGGCACGGGGCTGGGCCTGGAGATCGTTCACCGCATCGTGACGCAAAAATTCGGCGGAACGATTCAGGTGGAATCGAAGCCGGGAGACACGCGCTTTATCGTGCGCCTGCCCATCCATGCTCCCGACTCTTCGAAAGCCGAAAGCTGACTTCTAGACGTTATACGTCGTTGACGATACCCTTCCGCCGTGTCCCGTCCAATTGGTATGGAAGAACTGGCCGCGCGGCTGATCGACGCGTTCGTACGTGTGCGCACCGAAGTAGTCGCGCTGTGCCTGCAGCAGGTTTTGCGGCAGGCGGGCGGTGCGGTAGCCGTCGAAGAACGCGAGCGCTGTGGCAAACGCCGGCGTAGGCACGCCCAGCTTGACGGCGTGCGCCACTGCCTTGCGCCACGAGGCCTGGTACTTGTTCACCGCGCGCGAGAAAAACATGTCGAGCAGCAGATTGTCCAGCTTTGGATTTTTCTCGTAAGCCGCCTTGATGTTGCCCAGAAACTTGCTGCGGATGATGCATCCGCCGCGCCACATCAGCGCGATGCCGCCCATGTTCAGGTTCCAGCCGTTCTCTGTGGCCGCGGCCCGCAGCAGCATGTAGCCCTGCGCATAGCTGATGATCTTTGAGCTGTAGAGCGCGCGGCGCACGTCCTCAATGAACCTTGCGCGGCCGCCCACCTTCACCGCCGTCTTAGGCCCGCGCAAAATCTTCTCTGCCTCCACGCGTTCCTCCTTCAGCGCTGACAGGCATCGTGCGAACACGCTCTCGCCGATCAGAGTCACGGGCTGGCCGGTATCGAGCGCGCTGATCACGGTCCACTTGCCCGTGCCTTTCTGCCCGGCCGTATCCAGAATC
>JAJXXG010000640.1 GCA_021781255.1 Acidobacteriota bacterium | reverse complement strand
GGCAAGGGCTCGCACAAGGCTGCGGACGATCTGTGGGTGGCCCGCTACCTTCTGATGCGGCTCTGCGAGAAGTATGAGGTGGATGTACAGTGGCATTGCAAGCCGATCCGGGGAGATTGGAACGGCTCGGGCATGCACACAAACTTCTCCTCCAAGCACCTGCGCGAAGTGGGCGGCAAAGAGCACTTTGAGGCGCTGATGAAGGCGTTTGAGAAGAACATTCCCGACCATATTGCGGTGTACGGTCCAGACAATCATCTGCGTCTGACCGGGCATCACGAGACGCAGTCAATCGACAAATTCAGCTACGGTCTGTCGGATCGCGGCGCCTCCATTCGCATGCCCGTGAACTTCATCAAGCATGGGTACAAGGGCTACCTTGAGGATCGTCGCCCCAACTCCGAGGCCGATCCTTACCAGATTGTTGCGCAAGTCGTGAAGTCGATCGATGAGGTAACTGTAAAGTAGCGTCGCCCCAAAGGAACAGAAAAAGCGGCGCGGCCTGCACCTGGCTGCGCCGCTTTTCTTTCGCCAGCCCCTGCGCGCACGATGTTTCCTGATGGCTCCTTTATCTTTAGCATGTTAGAAGAGAAGAGCAGGGCAAAAGCGGAGCCTAGCTGCAAATTGGCGCGAAACATTGCAACTTGCGATGCCTCGTCATCCCTGAAATTCGCCGGCAGGAAGGTTCTTGACCAGACCATGAGCGCTCGCCATTCAGTGGAAATCGAACCCCTGTACGGCGACTATCCGCTTGACCACGCCTTCGACGAGATGCGTCAGCCGAATGGTGCGGTGCGGGAGCATTATCGCGCCCTGGCGGAAACACTGGCCGGATTGCCGGCCGAAGAGCTGCAGCGACGCAAGCAGTCGGTCGATCTTTCGTTCCTCACGCAAGGCATCACTTTCACGGTGTACGGCCGGGAAGAAGGAACGGAACGCATCTTTCCTTACGATCTGCTACCTCGCCTGGTAACCGCGCAGGAGTGGGACCGCATCGAGCGCGGACTTACGCAGCGCATCACCGCGCTGAACCTGTTTTTGCGCGATGTATACTCCGAGGGCAAGATTCTGGCAGACCGCGTGATTCCACGGGAGCTTGTGTACAGTTGCAAGCACTACCGGCGGCAGATGCGCGGACTCCAGGTTCCGCGCAACGTTTATATTGCGGTGGTTGGCTCCGATCTATTGCGGCTCGACTCCGGCGAGTTTGTGGTCCTCGAAGACAACCTTCGCGTGCCCTCGGGGGTGAGCTACATGCTCACGAATCGCCGCGTGATGAAGCGAACATTTCCGCAGCTCTTTGCCCGCTACGGCGTGCGGCCTATCGAGCATTATCCGCAGTTGCTGCTGTCCACGTTGCGCTCGCTCGCGCCGGAGGGCCGTCCTGAGCCTAACATTGTGCTGCTCACACCGGGCGTCTTCAATTCCGCTTATTTTGAGCACACTTATCTGGCGCGGCAGATGGGCATCGACCTGGTAGAAGGCCGCGACCTGGTGACGCACGACAACATCGTGTATATGCGCACCACAGACGGATTGAAGCGTGTCGATGTCATTTATCGCCGCGTGGACGATGACTTCAGCGATCCACTCGTTTTTCGCGGCGACTCCGAGCTGGGCTGCGCGGGGCTGTTCAACGCCTATCGGGCCGGCAACGTAACCGTAGCCAACGCCTTCGGCACGGGCCTAGCCGACGACAAAGCCGTCTACGCCTATGTGCCGCGCATGATTCGCTACTACATGGACGAAGATCCCATTTTGCAGAATGTGGAGACATTCCTTCTGAGCGAGGAGAAGGATCGCCAGCATGTTCTTGCCAATCTCGACAAACTGGTCGTGAAGGCGGTGGGCGAGAGCGGCGGCTACGGCATGTTAATCGGCCCGCATTCGACGGCGGCGCAACGCGAAGAGTTCGCGCGGCAGATCGCGGCCAACCCGCGCAATTACATTGCACAGCCCACACTCGCTTTTTCGCGCGCACCCTGCCTTATCGACGACCAGTTGGAGCCGCGCCATGTGGACCTGCGGCCTTATGTGCTCTTTGGCGACAAGGTAAACATCGTTCCCGGCGGACTGACGCGCGTGGCTCTGGAAAAGGGATCCCTGGTTGTAAATTCTTCGCAAGGCGGCGGAAGCAAGGACACATGGGTTCTGGAGTAGCCATCGACTTTCTCACAAACCGGCGTTGCGGTGAAGCTTCTGCGGACTGTCTGGAAAAACGTCATTCACCGGAGGGTAGAACGATGCTATCGCGCGTTGCAGACAGCCTCTACTGGATGAGCCGCTACCTGGAACGGGCCGAGAACACGGCGCGCCTTCTGGATGTAACAATCAACCTGACGCTCGATGCCGGCGGCTCCAGCGTGGAGGCGCGCTGGCAGCGCATGGTGGCAGCGCTGGGCAAGCCCACAGAAATGAAGTGGAACGGCTCGATCGAGGCCATGGCGCGCAAACTTGTCTTCGACCATCTCAATCCCGCCTCGGTCGTCTACTGCGTGAATGCCGCGCGCGAAAATGCCCGCCAAGTGCGTGAAGAGATCTCCACCGAGCAGTGGCAGCGGCTTAACCGGCTGTTTCACCATATTCATTCGCCGAACGCGCAGACGCAGTTCAGCTCCAACATCAACGACATGCTGGCGTCGGTAATCGATGGCATTCATCTGTTCCAGGGGGTGGGAGACTCGACCATGATTCACGGCCAGGGATGGCAATTCATTCGACTCGGCCGATACCTGGAGCGCGCCTACGCCACAGCCACGCTGCTCGAGGCGTATCAGGCCGAATTGTTCTATACGCAGGAGCGAGAATCCACAGGTTATCTCTACCTGGAGCTGGTCGGCCTGCTGCGCTGCTGCACCGCATTCGAAGCCTACTGTCAGGTATACACAGCCGACATCTCTCCCGAGCGCATTCTGGAGTTTCTGGTACTAAACCGCGATTTTCCTCACGCCATACGCTACGGCGTCGATCACATTCGCACGGCGATTGATTCGATTCAACACACTGGAGGACGGCGGTCGCCCGACGAGTTACGCGCCAGCGTGGGCAAGGTCTACGCCATGCTGGGGTACACCACATTAGGGGAGATCCTGGCGGCTGATCCGACGGGATTTCTGCACACCGTGCGCGAGCAGTGCCTGCGGATTCATGAGCTGATTTACCGCTACTACGTTCATTACTCGATTCAGTCGGCGCTGACCGTGTAGGAGATCACCAGCATGAACTTCTATTCCATCCGGCACCTTACGCGTTTCCGCTACTCGAATCCCATCAGCGAGAGCATTATGGAGACGCGCATGCATCCGCGCTCCGACACGAGCCAGCACTGCCTCTCCTTCACGCTGGCGGTAAGCCCGCGCTGCCGCGTATTCAGCTATCGCGACCACCAGGGCAACAACGTGCAACATTTTGACATCCCCGGCGAACATCATCAACTTGTGATTGTGGCCGAGTCCGTGGTGGAGCAGCAACCATTCCGGGATATTCCGCATTTTCTGGCTCCGGAGGCATGGGACGAACTGGACGCGCTGATTGACGCAGGCGACTACTGGGAGATGCTGCTGCCGAGCACGTTTGCCGCGGAGTCTCCGGCATTACTCAAACTCGCGGGAGAGCTCGGCGCGGCACGGCGGGACGATCCGCTGCAGCTTCTCTTCGAGCTGAACCAGCGGCTCTTCGAGTACTTCGAATACGTGCCGCGCTCCACGCGCGTGGACTCCCCCATCGACGAGGCCATCAGCAGCAGGCAAGGCGTGTGTCAGGATTTTGCGCACACCATGATCGCGCTGCTGCGCCATGCGCGCATTCCGGCCCGCTACGTCTCCGGCTATCTGTATCGCGGACGCGAGGACCACGACCGCTCCACGCCCGACGCGACGCATGCGTGGGTCGAGGCACTGATGCCACATTTCGGCTGGGTCGGAGTGGATCCGACGAATAACCTGGTGGCGCATCACCGGCACATTCGCACTGCGTTGGGCCGCGATTATGCCGATGTCCCGCCGACGCACGGCATCTTCCGCGGCAAGACTGCGAGCGAACTCTACGTTGCCGTACAGGTGGACGCCAGCGACGAGGCCCCGGCGCTCGACCGGAAGCTGCCGATCCCCGAGGATTGGAGCGTGCTGGTGGAACGCGCGCAGCAGCCGGCAGAATCTACCGCGCATTTCATTGACATGCAGCAGATGCAGCAGCAACAATAGCCGGTTCGCGGTGCGCGAATTTACGGCCCAATTGGCCGATCATGCTTAACTGACGCCCATGGCCTTCAGGCGAATCTGCGCCAGCTTCCACGTCGAGGTGGGAACCGTAAGGGGCTCCTTGGGTTTTTGGAGTCTGCGATAGTCGGCAACGGCGATGTCGCGTTCGCCATACTGCTCGGCGATTCGGCCGAGCACATACCACACATCTTCGTTGGGCTCGTTGAGATTCCAATCGTCCATGGCGCGGATCAGGACTTCGCGCGCGTCCTTGGTGTTGCCGACCTCGGCGTAGAGGCAAGCCAGAGTGTGCAAGATCTCAGGGGTATCCTTCCGCATCTCGGTTGCACGAATGGCCTTGGCGATGTCGGCCTGCTGCACATTGCCGGTAAAGAGCGCATACCATGCCTGCTCATTCAGGAGCATCGCGTCTGCCTTGCCCATATCAGCGAGCTTCTGCAGCCAGCCAAGCGCCGCGGCAAAGTCACCACGGTTCGCTTCGATCTGCGCCTTCATCTCGTATGCGTCGCTGTCATGGTCGAGGAGCTTAAGCCGCTGATCGGCCAGGGCGAGAGCATCGTCGAAGCGGTTGAGACCAAGCAGAGCTACGACATTATCGATAAAAGCCGCCGGCGACTCCGGCTCGTCCTTGAGCAATGCCGCAGAGACGTCGAGCAGACCCGCAAAATTGTCTTGCAACTGATAGCCAAGGGCAAGAGCGATCCGCAGGTTGGCGCGCTCACGATCACTGGATGCATCCTTGAGGCCCTGTTCGAGAATACCGACGCCCTGCGCCACGGTCGGCTTGCTGCCAGCGAGAATCGAGGCGGCCGCGAGCTTCATTTTACGCGCATCAGGAGCTTCGCCTCGGATCCAGAATCGCGGAAAGACCGGCCCGCCAAAGGGATCGTCGCCGCCGGCGAGATGCGCATCCTCGCGCATCCAGTCGAGCAGCACTTTTGCGCCTCGCAGATCGCCTGTCTGAATGCGATCGAGGATCTCAAGACCGATGGCGTCTGGGTTTTCCTCGGAATCGAGGAGTTTGTATTGCCCAGATTCCTTCACGATGTACAAGGTCAAGGTACGGCCGCCGAAGGCCTGGAGCTTTTCGCGATAGCCTGTGGAATCATCCCCCTCGCCTCTGGGATCGAGCGAGTGAAGGACAATATCTTCCGTCACATTGAGCGAACTGCCCTGACGGGCGAGCTGAGTGTTGGTCTTCTGGCCGCTTTCAAGGATTGTCTTCAGCGCATCCGCATTCATAGCGTTAAGGACGTTGAGCGCATTGCGGCTCAGCATCGACGCGAGGCCGTCTCTGGTCAACTCCGGATCAAAGGGCAACATGGCAAAGCGCCGCGCAGCGTCCGCCGGCGTATTCGCGAACTTCACGTCTTCGTGGTGCTGCGCGCCGCGCAGCAGGTTGGCCAGTCCCAGCGTGCGCGCAGCATCGTCACCACCGGCGCCTGCCTGAAAGAAGTCGGCAGCCTGCTGATACTGGCGCACGTTCATAAGCATCTGCCCCGCGGTGCGAGCAGTTTCCTTGAACGAGTTGCCGTCCTCGGCGTGCTTGTTGGCCTCGTCGAGACCGGCGGCACTCCCTTGCAACATGGCGATAGAGGCCGCCATCAGGGCTTTGGGTTCGGGATTCAGATCGTGCGCGGCCTTGTACGCATCCGCGTAGTCGCCACCGTAGAAGAGCGCAAAAGCGAGATTATTGGTGAGGCCGAGCTCGGCAAGCTTGTCCTGACCGAGGCTCTGGTATTCGGCGATCGCCTCCTTCATGTGGGCGTGGCTGCCGTAACGGCGTCCGGCAGAATCGTATTCGAGCAGTATCGCCAGATCGGCCTGGGCCGTGTGGTCGTCCGGATCAAGCTTGATGGCAGCGCGGTACGCTTCGGCCGCGCCGACCATGTCGCTCCCCGGGCGCAGGTCACGACCGACCAAATCGTGCTTGAGAATATCGGCGAGGACACGCTCGGCAAGCGCAGATTTTGGATCGAGCTTGACGGCGAGCTGCGCCTCATTGCGAGCCGCCTCACCCATACCGGCCTGGAGAAGTACGTTGGCAACTTGAAGATGATGCACCGCGGCATTGGGATTGAGAGCAACCAGCGCGCGATAGCTGGCGAGCGCATCCTTCACCTTGCCTTCGCGCAGCAAGGTTGCACCCCGGGGCTCGAAGTCGACGAGAATGGGCGGACCGTTGACCAGATCAGCCACCTCATTGCGCAGTGCCGCGGCCTCAGCTACGGTATAGCGACGCTTGACGGTGTCGAAGGCCAGGCGCGCGTGCACTACACCGTCTTTATCCGCGGTAAACTCCTCGGTGAGTACAGCCGGGCCCAGCGAGATCGTCGCGTCTCTGGGCAGGGTTCTGGGAATGAATCCTGCGGGAGGAACGATGCGATAGTTCCACTCGTCGGCAAACGCGACAGGCAACCACCAGTCGTCGGTGCGCGGCTTTTGGGGCTTATCAGAATCGGAGGCCTTCTTCTGGTCGGTGTCGTCTTTCTGCTTGAGTTCGTCGGGCAAAAACTGGAAGAGGCGATCGACGCAGAAGCCGAGTTTCCGAAAGCACCCGAGACGAAGGAGACCCCATGCCAGACGCCCCGCTCGTCGAATGGAACAGCCCCCTCACCCGCGACGCCGACCGAGAAGC
>JAJXXG010000034.1 GCA_021781255.1 Acidobacteriota bacterium | reverse complement strand
AACAAGATCGTCCAACGCCACCGGAAACAGCGACTGCTGATTGCGCGCCTCGCCCTGGATATAGCCCATAACCCCATCTTGCCACGCTTTTGCTCGCCGCCGACGAGTTTCGTAACAGACTGTTCAGCGTGGGGACTGATACAAGAAATGACCGCTCAGCCCCGTAGGGGCGGCGCAACTCTGTTTATCGACCGTTCCATCCCACTTCATGCGATTGCCCTGAATTCAAGTCCTCCGCGGCACCATGGAATCAATTGTTTTGATACTATGGCCCAAGCGCATTCCGGTCTGAACCAGGCCACGGCAGCGTAGCATTGCGTGGGGAGACATCTGTGGCTCAACGCGATTCCGGACCCAGCTCCGCACTCGACTCAAGACTCGACATTGGGCCGCCAAACTCCGGCGCCGGTCCGCAACTGGTGCAGAGTCTGGGCCTGTTCAGCGCCACCACAATCGTTGTGGGGTCGATGATCGGCAGCGGCATCTTCATCGTCGACAGCGATATTGCGCGCCTTACCGATTCTCCAGCGCTGTATCTGGCAGCCTGGGTCGTCACCGCCGTCATGACCATGATCTGCGCGCTCAGCTATGGCGAGCTGGCCGCGATGATGCCCAAAGCTGGCGGCCAGTATGTCTACCTGCGCGAGTCGCTGGGCCCGCTGTGGGGTTTTCTCTATGGCTGGACGTTATTTCTCGTTATTGAGACGGGAACCATCGCCGCCGTTTGCGTGGCCTTTGGCAAGTTCCTCGGCGTCTTCTTCCCCACGGTCTCAAGCACGCATTGGCTTTGGCACATTGCGCATGTGCCGCCGATTTATGTCGGCCCCATGGTGCTTGGCAATATGGAGATCGGCATCAGCACCGCGAATCTGGCCGGCATCGTCGTTGTCCTTCTACTTGCTGCCGTGAACATCTTCGGCATGAAGTTCGGCGCACTGGTGCAGAACATCTTCACCGTGGCCAAGGCGCTCTCGCTTGTGGGGTTGATTTTTCTCGGATTCACCGTGGGCCGCAACAGCCTCGCCATCGCAGCCAACTTCGGCAGCCATTGGAGCGAATTCTGGAGAAACGCCGCATGGAGTTCGCTGCATCCCGTGCAGGTGGGTGCGCAGGGCCCCACCGTTATGGTCAACCTGATCGTTATTCTGGCCGTGGTGCAGGTGGGCTCTCTTTTTTCTGCCGATGCGTGGAATAATGTGACATTCACCGCCGGGGAAGTGAAGAACCCGCGGCGTAACGTTCCGCTTTCGCTCGCTCTGGGCGTGGGGTTTGTGCTGGTCGCATATATCCTGGCCAGCGCCGCGTACATCGTGGTGCTTCCGCTGCGCGGCGATCCGCACGGCGCGACGGTCCTTGCGCGCGGCGTGCAGTACGCCGCCGAAGATCGCATCGGCGCCGCGGTCTTGCAGCAGATTTTTCCGAGCATCGGCGGTTACCTGATGGCGGCAGCCATCATGATCTCAACCTTCGGCTGCGCAAATGGGATTACATTGGCAGGCGCGCGCGCATATTACGCAATGGCGCGCGACGGATTGTTCTTCAAGTCAGTCGGCAAGCTGCATCCGCGCTATAAGACGCCGGCCGCGGGGCTGATTGCGCAGGCAATCTGGACGACGCTGCTGTGCGTCTCCGGCACCTACAGCCAGTTGCTCGACTACATTATTTTTGCGGTGCTGGTGTTCTATATTCTCACGATTCTCGGTCTGTTCGTGCTGCGCTTCAAACAGCCCGGCGCGCCCCGGCCTTACAAGGCCTTCGGCTATCCGTACCTGCCGGGCCTTTACATTGTGATGGCGATAGGCATCTGCGCGGCGCTCTTGCGCTACAAGCCGCAATACACCTGGCCGGGGCTGATCCTGGTGCTCCTTGGGATTCCGGTTTATCTCTACTGGTCGCGGAGGGGGTCTGTGGTCAGTGATCAGTCTCTTCGTGCGGGCGCCTGAGTCGAGGTTTCCCAAGTGTCAGAAGCGAGAACCTGGACCTTAGGCGGCTCCGTCCGCAAACCTTATCCCCATTTCAAAGGCTTTCTGGCAGTCCCGAGGGAACTGTTCTTTCCGCCTGGCTGCTTTTTTCTCCGGATCAAAACGGTCCTGATCGATCTTTGAATAATCTTCGAACTGCAGGGTGTCATAGCAGTAAAGCGATTCCGATCTGCCAAAGATTCTCCGCAGAAAGAACTCGTTAAGCGCGAGGCCCTTGTCGCAGCCGGTTCCCTTCCATATTTCTTCGGTCATACCCATCGTGTAGATAAAGCCGGTCGAGATCTTTCGCGGAAAAAGGCTCGGCGCAGGATCGGTGTCCTTTACATAGCGCAGAAAGGGGAATGCCAGCCGCTCCAGGAATGATTTCATCTGTCCGGAGACTGTCATGAGGTAGATCGGCGATCCCAGGATAAGGGCGTCGGCTTTCTCTACCTGCCGAAGGGTCGGCGTCAGGCTATCCTTGATCGCACATCTTCCGTAGCTGGGGCCGCCCTTCTTTTTGCAGCCGAAACAGCTCTGGCAGCCTTTGAAGTCTAGATCATAAAGATGAATGAGCTTCGTAGTCGCCCCTTTTGATGCTGCTCCTTCCAGAGACTTCTTCAGCAGCGTTGCAGTGTTCCAGTCCTTTCGCGGACTTCCATTAAAAGCCAGCACTTCCATCGGAACGTCTCCCTTGTCAGCGGTCATGGAACCAGCCACTTCCGTTGTACTCTTTTATGCCCTCGTATAGCCAACTCCATGCAACTGCCGGGTGCCCCAGGCCTCGCCTTTAAGACATGGGAATGGATGAGCCATCGCCAGCATTCGATCGCTGGCAACCGGCCGCTGTTCGCTGCGGTTATTGCAGCAGCGTCCCCTGCTCGCCTTCGTGATTGCCGTTTCCATTGCCGTTGAGTTCATCGGGCGGGATGATGATTTTGGCGGCCTTCTCTCTTCTCGAAGGCGTACCGCTATTGTTTGCGACGACTTTTCGACACCGCCTTGCGGCGGGATATGCTCACTGAAGCTGACTCGCGGAGCTTTTCCACGTCCGCGAGGTCCTGGAGCCTCCCGGAGGCAAGTTTGTTTCGGATCAGATGTTCGCGCGAGATGACGTGCGCCGGTGTCTCCTTGTCGAGGAGTTTTTCTTCGCGAGCTTTCCAGGCTTCCTCAAAAGTGACCCCCGCAATTCCCTGCAAAATGTCTACGCGGTTGGGTTCCATGCCAAGCTGAAAAACGGAAGACGGCCTGTCGTTGAAGTCGGCTGGAGTCATTTTGACGAGAGGGGCGCCATACTCCGCAAGAGCTGCAAAGACTGCCTTACTGTTTGCTTCGTCGGCCTTGATGAATAGATCGAGATCCTTTGTTCCACGGGGTTCAGCGTAAATGCCTACGGCGTGAGCACCAATGACAAGATACTTTACGCCGTGGGAGTTGAATGCTGCGACGATGTCCTTCTGATCTTTGAACACGGTGCAGCGCCACTCCTCTTACATTCAGGTTTCAGGCTGCCTTCCAATTTGGACGAACGACACGGACGAGTGTCTTGTTTGAAGGTATGCGGTCCAGATCGATCCCCTTGGCGAAGTACACGTCCCGTACAACCTCTTCGATAGCATCCATTCGCTCTGCCGCGGTGCGGCTTTGCCAATACCGGTAGGCTTCCATTCGCTGCGCCTTGAGGTCCGTTACTCTGCGAATTGTCCTGTTGGCACTCATTGTCACCTAACATCCTACTGCAGCAGCGTCCCCTGCTCGCCTTCGTGATTGCCGTTTCCATTGCCGTTGAGTTCTTCGGGCGGGATGATGACGGCGGCGGCGACCTTGTCCTCCGGCTCCAGGTTGAGCAGACGCACGCCCTGCGTGGCGCGGCCGGCAGCGCGGATGGTCTTGGTGTCGACGCGGATGATCTTGCCGAACTGGCTGATGATAATCATCTCCGAGGTGTCGTCGACGAGCTGAATGGTGTTCACACGGCCGATGCGGTCGGTGACGGCCATGTTTTTCACGCCTTTGCCGCCGCGCGTTTGCAGGCGGTACTCCTCAACGTCGGTGCGCTTGCCGAAGCCGTTCTCGCTGACGGAGAGAATGCGATAAGCTCCAGGCTCGTGCTCCTTGGGCGTGACCGCGACGCCTACGACGTAGTCGTTCTTGATGAGCGAGATGCCGCGCACGCCGAAGGCCGGGCGGCCCATGGAGCGCACATCGCTCTCTTCGAAACGGATGGCAAGGCCCAGATGCGTGGCCAGAAAAACAATCTGGCTGCGGTCGGTGATGCGCGCGGCGACCAGCTCGTCGTCAGAGTCGATGCCGATGGCGATGATGCCCCGCGACATGACGTTGGAGAAGTCCTTGAGCGGTGTCTTTTTGACCGTGCCTTTTTGCGTGGCGAAGAAAATGTATTTGCCCTCTTCTTCAAGGTCGCGGACGGGCAGGATGGCGCGGACGTTTTCGCCCTGCTGCAGGTCGAGCAGGCTTTGCATCGACTTGCCCTTGCCCGCCGCGCCGACGTCGGGGATCTCGTAGACCTTGAGCCAGTAGACGCGGCCGGTGTTGGTGAAGCAGAGCAGGTAGGAGTGGGTTGAGTCGACAATGAGCTGGGCGACAAAATCCTCCTCGCGGGTCTTCATCCCCATGCGTCCCGTTCCGCCGCGCCGCTGCTGGCGATAGGTGCTGATGGGCGTGCGCTTGAGGTAGCCCTGATGGCTGACGGTGACGGCGACCTGCTCGTCGGCGATGAGGTCCTCGAGCTGCAACTCGACGCCCTCGTCCACAATTTCCGTGCGGCGCTTGTCGCCATACTTGTCACGGACTTCTTCGAGTTCCTTGACGATGACCGAGCGCAGCTTCTTCTCGCTGGCCAGAATGGCCTCGTACCCAGCGATTTTTTCTCTGATTTCGGCCAACTCTTTCAAGAGTTCGTCCACCGAGAGTTGCGTGAGGCGGTAGAGCTGCAATTCGAGAATGGCATCGACCTGCCGCAGGGTGAGGCCCTTTTCCTCGTGGCTGTGCAGCTCGCGGTCGAGCATAATGACGATCTCAGTGCCTTTGCCCCACGCGTAGAGATTCTCGCGCGCCTCGGCTCGGGAGGCCGACGCGCGAATGATCCGGATTACGGTGTCGAGGTTGTCGAGGGCAATCTTGAGGCCTTCGAGGATGTGCTCGCGCTCGCGCGCCTTGCGCAGCAGGTAGACGGTGCGGCGCTGCACGACATCGACGCGATGGTCGATAAAGACTCGGATGGCATCGTCGAGGCCCATCTCGCGCGGCTGGCCGTTGACCACGGCCAGGAAGATCATGGAAAAACTTTCCTGAAGCTGCGTGTGCTTGTAGAGCTGGTTCAGAACAATCTCAGGCTGCGCTCCGCGCTTGAGGCCGATGACCATCCTCATGCCGTCGCGGTCGCTCTCGTCGCGCGTGCGGTCGGAGCCGATGTCGATGTCGGTGATGACCTTGTTGTCGACAAGCTCGGCGATGCGCTTGTAGAGCGTGGCCTTGTTTACCTGGTAGGGAAGCTCCGTGACCACGAGAGCCTTGAGATCCTTCGTGACGCTTTCGATTGCGACCCGGGCGCGCATCACAAAACGGCCGCGGCCTGTGCGATACGCCTCTGCTATTCCACTGCGGCCATAAAGAATGGCGCCGGTGGGAAAGTCGGGACCGTGAACGTGCTTGAGAACTTCGGCCAGGCCCGCTTTGGGGTTCTTGACGAGTTCGATTGCGGCGTTGACGACTTCTGTCAAATTGTGTGGCGGAATATTCGTCGCCATGCCCACTGCGATGCCGCTCGACCCGTTGAGGATCAGGTTCGGAATCCGCGAGGGCAGCACCGACGGCTCCTGCGTGGACTCGTCGTAGTTCGGCACAAAGTCCACGGTTTCCATCTCGATGTCGGCCAGCAGCTCGCCGGCGATGCGCTCCATGCGGCACTCGGTATAACGCATCGCTGCAGGTGGGTCGCCGTCGACTGAGCCGAAGTTTCCCTGGCCGTCGACCAGCGGATAACGCAGCGAGAAGGGCTGCGCCATGCGCACGAGCGTGTCGTAGATGGCCGAATCGCCGTGAGGATGGTAGACGCCCATCGCCTGGCCCACCACTTTGGCGCACTTGGTGTATTTCTTGTTGTGCTCCAGGCCCATCTCGCTCATGGTGTAAAGCACGCGGCGGTGCACGGGCTTGAGTCCGTCGCGGGCATCGGGCAGCGCGCGCCCGATGATCACCGACATCGAGTAGTCGAGATAAGAGCGGCGCATCTCCTCTTCAATGTTGATGGGGATAAGATTTGTGCCGCCAGGAGGGGTCGCTCCGTCGAGAGGAAGCTGAGGATTCTGGTCGTCTGCCATAGATTCTTTGTGGCCCACGGGAAGGCGGCAAAAAGGTCCGGAATAAGCAGGGCCGGATCCGCAGGTCTTCCTTATTATTTTAATGGCCTGGAGGGGGTTTTAGCAAGGCATGAAGATTTGAATAAATCTTTATTTTGCTGCGTTTTACGATGGATCTTGGCCGTCTCTGGCGGCGAGGTTCGTCTCGCCAGCGGCACACCCGGATTTTACTCTGGATTTCACGCCTGACGAAGCGGGATTTTTGAGCCGCCCATGCAGGGTTTTCGGGCTGCAAATCCCTGGCCCTATAGCGGAACCAGAGTAGATGTATCCCGGAAGCACGTCAGCCAAGTGGCTTTTTCCGCAACCGGGCCCCCAAGGACGGATTCTTGTCCTTGGGGTGGAAGTAAAAGCCGCCCTTCACGGATTAACGCAAGGACACGTTTACTCTGGTTCCGCTCTAGGAACTTGTTGAAAAACGCTCAAAGCCCTGATCGACGGAAAATCACATCGCGCTACAAAGCCCGTAGAGCGACTGATCGCTA
This sequence comes from Acidobacteriota bacterium, assembly GCA_021781255.1. The sequence goes on along the minus strand of JAJXXG010000034.1, from coordinate 30 downwards.
TTCGGTGATGGTTTCAGTATCCAGGTTTTT
>JAJXXG010001186.1 GCA_021781255.1 Acidobacteriota bacterium | reverse complement strand
CCCCGGCTCTGCCGGGGTGGCAGTAGAACTTTGAGAATTCCGGGAGTATGTTCTCCCTCGAATTGGCTGTGCTGCGGCAGTAAAGACAGCAGTACGAGGCTTTTGCTTTTGTTCTTGCTTTTGCTTCGGACGGTTGCGAAAAGGCCCCTTTGAGGGGCCAGCAACTGTAAAGCCACCGGCTCTGCCGGTGGATACTTACTCAATCATGACTTCTGAAGTAGAGTCGATTTTTGGAGCTGATTAGGGCATTGAGTGCTTTGGCGATTTAGCGTAAACCGTGAGCTGAAAAGTGTGATATTTTTCACTCAGATCAAACATCTGTAGCCTTTCGAAACGGGAATGTCATCGATAAGGCCGGAAGAGAGTACGAACGCATGCCCGACCAACGGCTCGCGCCACTGTTCGCAAGTCTCGACTCTCTGCTTCCGGAACTGGAGGCCATTTACAAAGACATACACGCTCACCCTGAATTGTCGATGCAGGAGACCCGCACGGCTCGGATTGCGGAGACTCATCTCAAGACCATGGGGTTTGAGGTGACCGCCGGAGTTGGCAAGACCGGGGTTGTCGGTTTATTGCGCAACGGAGAGGGCCCCACCGTCATGCTGCGCGCCGATATGGACGCTTTGCCGATCGAGGAAGCCACGGGCCTTGCTTACGCCAGTAAAGCCACAGGAACAACCCCCGAGGGCAAGACCGTGCCGGTCGCGCATTCCTGCGGTCACGATATGCACGTGGCCTGTTTAATCGGGGCGGCCAACCTGTTTGCCAAGAGTCTTGGCGACTGGAAGGGAACGCTGATGGTGGTCTTTCAGCCCGGCGAGGAGACAGCCCAGGGAGCGCAGGCGATGATCGACGATGGCCTGTTCCAGCGATTTCCCAAGCCCGATGTTGTGCTTGGTCAGCACGTGATGAGCTTGCCTTCGGGAAATCTCGATTGGCGAGACGGGGTCGTGACTTCCGCCGCCGACAGCCTGCAAATTCGAATGTTTGGGCGTGGAGCGCACGGGTCGATGCCCGAAGCCAGCATTGATCCTGTTATCATGGCCGCTTCAACCGTGCTGAGGCTGCAAACCATCGTGTCGCGAGAGGTCGCGCCGACAGATTGCGCCGTCGTGACTGTTGGATCGCTGCAAGCGGGGACCAAGGAAAACGTGATTCCTGACGAAGCGATTATCAAGTTGAACGTTCGCACGTTCGATGAAAATGTCCGTAAGCGTGTCCTGGCGGCGATTGAACGGATTGCGATTGCGGAAGCGGCGGCGGCTGGCGCTCCCAAGCCACCTGAGATTACCCCACTGGACCGATATTCGGCTGTAACCAACGACGCCATGGCGACCAAGAAAGTGGTAGATGCGTTTCGCCTGAACTTCCCCGAGCGCTCGGTTGAACAGACAAAACCCACCATGGCGAGTGAGGACTTCGGATGCTTCGGAGCAGAGTGGAACGCTCCGGCGGTGTATTGGTTCTTTGGCGGAGACGACCCTGATCTGTACGCCACGGCCAGGAAGGAAGGCAAACTGAATACACTGCCAACCAATCACAACCCGCGCTTTGCGCCGGTTGTGCATCCCACCTTGGAGACAGGAGTCAAAGCTCTGGTCGTTGCGGCACATGCATGGATGGCATCATGAGCGGAGTTCTGGCTGAAGGGCAATATCTGGTCGGAGCCTTCGAGGTTGTGCTCGATCTAATAGGTACTCTCGTCTTTGCTTTGAGCGGAGCCGTAGCCGGCGTCAGGAACAGGCTCGACTTGTTTGGGCTGATGGTCCTTGCATTCGCGACGGGCAATGCTGGCGGAATAACCCGCGACCTGCTTATCGGCGCGGTGCCGCCCGTAGCGCTGAGCAATTTGAACTATCTTTGGGTTTCCATATTTGCTGGGTTTGCAGCCTTTTTCTGGTATCGCAAAATCGACGTTCAGGGCAAGCCGATACTTTTTTTGGATGCTGCCGGCCTGGCGTTGTTCGCTGTCACCGGGACGCAAAAAGCTCTGGCAGCCGGACTGAATCCGGTAATGGCGGCGCTGCTGGGTATGGTGACGGGAATTGGGGGCGGCATCGTACGCGATGTGCTCGTGAATCGAACGCCCGTAGTCCTCCAATCAGATCTCTATGCTGTCGCGGCGCTGGCAGCCGGCGCAGTCGTCGTGATGGGGCACTTATTCCACCTCCCTCCGTTCGTGGGAATGCTCGTCGGCTCGGCGCTTTGCCTGGGAATCCGTCTGCTGGCGATTCTGTGCGGCTGGCATCTTCCCCTGGCACGGCCATCGCAGTGACCCACTCGTCGGATCGGGGCGAATCTCCTGAGGCGTTTCCAGCCTTGCGGCATCGACTCACAATCATTGAAACTGGAACATTCCAATTGTTGCCAACAGGCCAAAGCGCTCGTCGTACCGGACCGCTGGCGTTTTACCGATTTCGAGAGGATGGTCGCCTAACCGTCGGTTATTTCCCGATCCCAACACTCCGATTGCCGGCCCAGGCAAGAAAAAGTTGTTCCGTGCCCGCTGAACGGTCTTACACTGACGGTGTAAATCCAATATTGCTATGCCAGTGGCGCAACTGACCCTCGAGATTCGCATCGAGCACGCCCAGTCGCTCAAGGACAGGCGGCAAGTGGTGCGCTCGCTCAAGGACCAGATAAAACAGAGCTTCAATGTGTCGGTGGCCGAGATGGATGAGGCAGTGACGTGGCAATCGGCCACACTGGGCGTGGCGGCGATCTCGCGCTCGCGCGACTACCTGCACGGGCTTATTGAAGAAGTGGAGCGCGCCGCGCGGCGCATGACGACGGAACTCGGCGCCGAGCTGGCGGATTCGTACTGGGAGTATCTGGAAAGCTAGTCGCCTGCTCATCGCCCCAGGCTGGAGGCGCTGCGAGGGCCGCGCGGCCTCATCGTGCTACCCTGAGTTTTTGAGCTTTGGAGAGTACGATTGCAACCCAGCGCCTTCCTCATTGCCGTCTTCGAGTTCGTTCTGCTGCTTTTTTCTCTCAGTTTTCATGAGTGCGCGCACGCGTGGATGGCATCGCGGATGGGCGACCAGACGGCGCGGCTGGAGGGGCGCATTACGCTGAACCCGATGTATCATGTGGACCCCATTGGGACGCTGCTATTTCCGGCCCTCGTTATTTTCGGACCTTTTTTCGGGTTCAACTTTTTCAGCGGATTCCTGATCGGCTGGGCCAAGCCGACGCCGGTGATCACGCGGAACTTCCGCAAGATTGTGCGCGACGACAATCTGGTCACGCTGGCCGGGCCGGCGTCGAATCTGATTCTGGTGTTGGTGGCGCTCGCTTTTCTTATTGTGATGTCGGTGGCGATGCCGAACGGCAAAGAGATTGTCAGGGTTTCGTTTGCCGCCGCGTTCGGTCTCGCTGACATAGGCACGGCACAACCGCTGGCGTTGTTGTGCACGCTGGCCATCCTCATCAACCTGTCACTGTTTTTCTTCAACCTGCTGCCGATTCCGCCGCTCGACGGAAGCCGTGTGGTGCGTAATCTGCTGCCCTACAACGCCGTCGTGCAATACGACAGGATCAGCGGCTGGGCGAGCTACCTGCTGATGATCTTTGTGGGTGGCTTCATTCTCAGGCTGCTGCTATGGCCGACATTGCGGCTGATCTATTCTGCCCTCGTCAGCATCTGATTTACGGCGATTCCAGAATTGCAATGCTCTTCTTTCTTCGCGCAAGGCCGCCGCTCCCTGTTGCTCCCTTCGCCTTGAGGTCATCGGCTCCAGGGTGCGGTTATTCTGGAATCGCTATAGGCGCTGCCCGATCCCCTCCCGCTACAATGGAATGAGCCAATTTTGAAGAGATTTTTTGGCGCTTTTTGCGCCCGCTAAGGATTCGATAAGCACTATGCCTGAACCTGCAAATCGACTGCTGCGCCCGCGCGTGCTGAGCGGCATGCGCCCCACGGGAAAGCTGCACCTGGGCAACTACATGGGCGCGCTGGCCAACTGGGTAAAGCTGCAGGACCAGTACGAGTGCTACTTTTTCATCGCTGACTGGCACGCGCTGACCACTGACTACGCCGACACCTCGCAGATCGTGCCCAACACCATGGAGGTTATCCTCGACTACCTGGCCGCCGGTCTCGATCCTGAGCGCAGCGTGCTGTTTTTGCAGAGCCGGGTGGCGCAGCATGCCGAGCTCTCGCTGCTGCTGGGCATGAGCACGCCGCTGGGCTGGCTGGAGCGCGTGCCGAGCTATAAGGAGATGCAGGAAAACCTCGCCAACAGGGACCTGACGACGTACGGATTTCTGGGCTACCCGGTGCTGATGTCGGCAGACATCCTGCTATACCAGCCCGACTTTGTGCCAGTGGGTCAGGACCAGCAGGCCCACGTCGAGCTGACACGCGAGATTGCGCGGCGATTCAACCAGTTCTATCCGAGACCAAAGGCAAAGAACGTTGGGGATATCCTCCGAGCAGCGAATGTACATCCTCTTTATGTGCTTCCCGAGCCAAAGGCGTTGCTCACACCCTCGCCCAAGCTGCCTGGAACCGACGGGCGCAAGATGTCGAAGAGCTACGGGAATACAATTCTGTTGAGCGATCCCGAGTTGGTAGTGCGGCAAAAGCTGAAGACCATGGTCACGGACCCGGCGCGCATCCGGCGGACTGACAAAGGCGATCCCGATAAGTGTCCGGTGGGCGACCTGCACAAGGTGTTTTCGACGCCGGAGACAATGGCCAAGGTATATGACGGGTGCCGGACGGCGGGGATCGGGTGCATTGAGTGCAAGGGCTGGGCCGCTGATGGGCTGATGAAGATTTTGCAGCCGATCCAGGAACGGCGGGCCAGCGTGACGGAGTCACAGGCGATTGAGATTCTGAACGAAGGTTCGGGGCGGGCTGCAATTCGTGCCGAACAGACAATGGTTGAGGTGCGCGAGGCGATGAAGATGCCTCTCAGTACCGTGAGTGCCTGATCTGGACGAGCAAGCGAGCAACCAGACGAAGAGTGTCGAATGAGTCCATCTTCCCCAGAATCCGAACCCATTGCGGCCCACGATGCCGCTGCGCCCGGGAGCGAGCCGCCCGCAGAAGCCGTTGCGACCGAATCCAATCTCGCCGCTGCCCCGCCTGCGCCTGAACCCCTGCCCGCAACGTCGCTGGAAGCTGTTCCAACATTGCCGTTTGCCGCTAAGCCGGCGGAGCGAACAACCGCTGAAAAAGTAGCAGCGGCGCTGAAGGCGCGAGGCCAGGACGCCGGACAGTCTCCCTTTTCTGTGATCGTGAACCAGGTGTACGACGGGCCGCTCGACCTGCTGCTCGACCTGATTCGCAAACAGGACATTGACATCTACGACATTCCCATCGCCAAAATCACGGCGCAGTTCCTGGCATATGTGGACCAGTTGAAGGCGAGCGACATGGACGTGGCCGGGGAGTTCATCTACACGGCGGCGTTGCTGATTCACATCAAGAGCAGGATGCTGTTGCCGCGTGCGCCTGCCGGGCCGGAAGATGCGGCTGAGGATCCCCGGCGCGAACTGGTGGAGCGGCTGCTCGAGCACGAGCGCTTTAAAAATGCCGCGCAGATGCTGCTTGAAAAGCAGATGGTCGAGGCAGCTACGTGGACCAATCCCGGCGCGCGTGAGTTCCGTAATGATGAAGGCGACGATTCGGAAACTGCCCCGGAGATTGCCGCCGATACCGTGGACCTGGTTCGCGTCTTCCGTGAAATTCTGGAGCGTGCGCGCAACCGCCCAGTGATCAATGTAGAAGAGGACTCGGTGACCGTGGGTCAGATGATCCAGTTCCTGGCGCGGCGGCTGACGATGGAAGACAAACCAGTGGCTCTGCGTCGCCTGCTCAGCCACACGCAGTCGGAGCGGGCGCTGATCGCCATGTTTCTGGCGCTGCTTGAGCTGGTGCGCCTGCAGGCGATTCTGCTCCGGCAGGATCGGCACTTCAGCGAGATCTTCATCAAGAAACACACCGGCTTCGATGCGGTGATGAATCAGGGGCTGGCCAACGCGCGCGACGATTGGCGGTGAATTTCAGGCCTAGCGGCGCCAGACGCTTCCACCAGCGCGGATGACTGCTTGTGCTTGCCGGACGATACACTGACAATGATGAAGTTTATTTTCAAGAAATTGCATCGAGCGGCATTGGGCGCGGCGCTGGCGGGACTGTTGCTGGGCGCATGGCCTGATTGGCTTTGCGCGCAGGCGGCGACGCAAACACGACAGAACGCGTCAGCGCCTGAAAGCGAGTTGGCGCAGGTTACTCTGCCGGAGCCTTCAACGAATGCGCTTCCCTTGTCCGAGGACCGCGGAGCCGCGGACCTGAAGCAGACGCTGAAGCGGCTGCAGACTACAGCCAGTGTGCTGGTCATCGTGCCGCATCCCGACGACGAGGACGGCGCGCTGATGACGTATTTATCGCGTGGGCTGGGCGTGCGGGTCACGCTGTTGACGTTCACTCGCGGCGAGGGTGGACAGAATGCCATGTCGGCCGAAAGCTACGATGCGCTGGGGTTGATCCGCACCAACGAACTGCTGAAGGCGGACGAGTATTACGGCGCGACGCAACTGTGGGGCACGGAAGCGGACTTCGGTTTCTCGAAGACGCAGGAAGAGTCTTTCGCAAAGTGGGGTCACGAGCGCGTGCTGTACGACGCGGTGCTGGCGATACGCAAGGTACGGCCGCAGGTGCTTATATCGACCTTTGTCGGTGGCGTGAGCGACGGCCACGGCCAGCATCAGGTGGCCGGCGAGATCATGCAGGAGGCGTTCAAGGCCGCTGGCGATTCCAGGATATTTCCAGATCAGTTGCGCTCGGTGAAGGACGGAGGCCTCGGGTTGCAGCCGTGGCAGCCGCTGGCGGCTTATTCGCGCACGCCGTTTG
>JAJXXG010000971.1 GCA_021781255.1 Acidobacteriota bacterium | reverse complement strand
TCAGTATCCCGAGCTCGCCATCGACGATTACCTCCGCCTCATCCGCCTCTTCGTCGGCCTCGGTATTGAGAAGGTCCGCCTCACCGGCGGCGAGCCGCTGCTGCGCCACGGCATCCTCGATCTCATCCGCTCACTCGCGCAGTTGCGCACTCTACACGGCGAACCGCTCGACCTCGCTCTCACCACCAACGGCCACCTGCTGGACTCACTCGCGGCCCCCCTCAAACAGGCCGGCCTCAACCGCATCACTGTCAGCATGGACGCCGTCGATGCGCCCACCTTTGAGCGTATTACCCGCATTCCCGGAAGCTTCCAGAAAGTTCTATCCGGCGTCCGCGCCGCACGCGACGCGGGCCTCACTCCGCTCAAGATCAACTGCGTCCTCCTGCGCGGATTCAACGACGCCGAAATCGAAGGCTTCGCCCGATTTGCCCGCGAAGAAAATGTCGTCGTCCGCTTCATTGAGTTCATGCCGCTCGAGGAGGGCCGCCTCTGGTCGCCAGAAATCGTTGTGCCGCTCCAGGAGATCGTCGAGCGCATCGGCCGCGTCATGCCGCTCACGCAAATGCCGCCGCGTGAAGCCAGTGAAACTGCCCGTCGCTACACCTTCCCTGACGGCGTCGGCGAAATCGGCATCATCGCACCCGTCACCCAGGCCTTCTGCGGCGCCTGCAGCCGCGTCCGTCTTACCTCCGACGGCAAGATTCGAACCTGCCTCTTTTCACAGGTCGAGCACGACCTCTACGGTCGCATGCGCGCAGGCGAAAGTGACGCACAGCTCTCCGCTTACATCGCGCAAACCATCTACGGCAAGGAGGCGCGCCACCATATCGGCGAGCCCGGCTTCCTCAAGCCCTCCCGCTCCATGGTCCACATCGGCGGATAGCGGCGCTCCATGCTGGAAGTAACCTCGACGCCATCTCCGATTGCTCGTGCACGGCCTCTCCTGTGCCACAATCTTTCTTAACCCCACCAGCGGAATCCCTGAAATGACCGACGCGAAGGACAACCGCATCCCTCTCGACGACCTGCTCGTCTTTCACCAGCTTGCGCGGTCGCTCACCTCCAGCTTTAATCTCGACACCATCCTGCGCACCATCCTCGACCACATGGAACGCCTCATCCGGGCCGACCTGTGGACCCTCCTCATGCTGGACGAAGAGCGGCAAGAGCTCTTCTACGCCGTCGCCGCCGGCGGCAATGAGGCGCTGCTCGGCGATCTCCGCGTCAAAGTCGGCGAAGGCGTTGCGGGCTGGGTCGCAGAGCACGGCGAAACCCTCATCGTCCCAAGCGAAGGCGAAGCGCCCGCTCTTTCCATCCCCCATGCCACAGACACGGAAAAGGTTCACTCCATCATCGCCATGCCCCTCCGCGGGCGCACCCGGGTTCAGGGCGTCATTGAGATCCTCAATCCTGAACCGGCCGAACTCACCGATTACACCATCGCCTTCCTCCACATCCTGGCCGATCACGCCGCCATCGCAATCGAAAACGCGCGCGACGTCGCCCGCATTCAGGACCTCACCATCACCGACGACACCACCGGCCTCTTCAACATGCGCCATCTCTATCAGGCGCTCACGCGGGAGCTCGAACAGGTCCGTCTCACCGGCCAGCCCGTCAGCCTGGCCTTCCTTGACCTTGACCGCTTCAAGCTTGTCAACGATGCCCACGGCCATCTCGTCGGCAGCGAGCTGCTCGCCCGCACCGGGCACAGACTTCGCGAACTCTGCCGGCCTCACGACCTTTGCTTCCGCTACGGAGGCGACGAATTCGTCATCCTGATGCCCGCCACCAACTCAACGGAAGCGCTCCTGCTGATTGAGAGGCTCCACCGCGATCTCGTCGCCACCGACTTCAAGATCCAGATCGGAATCACTCTCAACGTCTCCGCCAGCATCGGCATTGCCACCGCGCCGCGCGACGGCGACTCCATCCACGCCATCATCGGCGCAGCCGACGTCCGCATGTACGAGATCAAAAGCGAAGGTCGTGGCCGAATCCGCGGCGGATAGAAGGCAGGAGATCGGCGCCGCGCATAAGGCTTATCTGCCGCGACTACCTTGGTGCCCTGTCTGTCGTCTCCTGCGCCGGAGGATGGGATGCTGGAACGGCATTGTCCCGCCTCGCATCGGTACTCTCGTCCCCCAGATAAGGTGTAACCGACACGGGCGAAAGATCGGGCTGGACCAGCCAGACCGTACGGTCTTTGTAATGATCGAGTAACTCCTCATTCCCGCGCGATCCCATGTCGTCCGCCCAGATCACCTTAGAGGCGTCAATTTCTGCACCGTTGTAGACCCACTCATCAAACACCTCGTGGCCCGCGGAATAGCGCACGATCGCAAGCTGACCGCCAGCTAGCGCTGAAAGACTGTTCTCCACGTTCTCCCGTTCAACGCCAAAGTGGTCCGGCCCATACCAGATCGTGTTCCAATTTGTAGGTGGCCATTCATTCACGTTTAGAGCAAGATACCGATCAAAAGGCCGAATGACGACCATGATCGAACAGATTAGGATTGGGATATTAACAAGTGCTTTGCCGACACGTTGTCCCTGGAGGCGCCAGACCGCGAGATGGCGCATCGACTGGATCCCAAGCCCGTAGAACATTGCTGTGAAAGGTGCCAAGTAATGTGGGAGCACAAACGCCTCTATGGATATTCCCGCGACTAGAACCATGAGGCAAACAGACAAAAATCGGACCCTTACGTCAAAGATCGACTTCGGCAGAAAAAATAAAGCGGGCAAAAGCGCGATCCCGCAAAGAAATCGAAGCTCTATCAATGAGGCTAGTAAATGTCCCGTGACGATCTTGATCAAAGAATGATCGGCAACAAAGTATTCAGTTTCGCCTTCGTAAAACCGCCTCAGCTCTTCATGTCGATAACTAGGTTCAGGACGTAGATCTTGCCAGACAAAGTACGGCGCAATTGCATACGTTGCGCGGTCCACCGTGTACGGTAAAGTCGTCGGACTCCCAAAATTTCGATAGTCGTAGTAGCCCAGCCAGCCGACTGCTCCAATGACTAGCGCCAGAGGCAGAGCAGCCATCTTCATCAGCGCGCCCCGCGAGGGAAAGTCCTTGGCGCGCACGAGCCAAACGCCCAGCTTCACCGCAACAGGCACACACAGCAGTGTTCCTTCATAGGGCCTTGTGAAGCCCACAAGAACAACCCCAATCGCCAGCAGCAGCAGATGTCGAAAACGAACGTCCCGCAGGATGCGCGGCAGCGCTCCCAGAATCAGCGCCCCGCCCAGCGCCGCGATGGAGCCCGCGCCGTGGTAGGTGTTGACCCAATAGCTGAATATCCCAAGATGGAGCGCAGAAAGCAAACCACCCAACAGCGCCCACTGCAGCGGAACCCATGCCTGCAGCATCCAGCAGATCGCCGCGCACATCAAGCCCGACACCAGCAGCAAGCCATACCACGGATGCCCAAGGACAGCCTTGCTCAGTGCGAGCAGCAAGCCTTCGGCCGGAAAGTACATCGAGTTGTAAGTTGGCACCATCGTGACGTGGATCGTCTCGAAATGTGTCCACATTGCTGGCGTCGGATTCGCCAGCCGCCCGTGAAGGAAAGTATCGGCCGAAAGCAAAAAACTGAAATCATCTGTGCAGAATGGAAGCGGGATGGGCATTAGCGGCAGCAGCGCCAGCCGCAGCACGATGACGGAAAGTCCAACGATCAGAACGGACAAGCCCCGCCTGCGCGCAAGCACCGCAAAACTCTGTTCCAAAGCCCGAAACTGCCTGTCGCACGTACGCGGAAGGCCAAATGCCAGCAGCATTCCGGCCAGCGTCAATGCCCCTTCCACAAACTCCAGACTCAGACCGGGTTCACCGCTGTTGGGTTGGATCAGCATTATGAAGGAAGTGGGCAAGCTCAGTGTCCGCGCGGATCACCGTCCTGTCAAGACATCTTGGGTGATAGGTACCTTGTCGCACACTCGATCGCGCACATGTCCCGCGTCCATCTCTTTTCAAACAGAAGGCCCTGCTGGAAGCAGGGCTTTTGACGCGGACTGCAAAGGTCAGGCTGGACGGGGAGATCCTCTTAATGTCTAGCGATTCAACGCACCTGCTCAGCTCACGGAACTCGCAACCGTGCTGCTGATGGCGGAGTAGATCATGCTGATATCCGTGCTCACCGTCTGCAACGCGGCAACACAAGAGAAGGCAATAAGGGCAATCACCAGCCCATATTCCACCAGGTCCTGGCCATCTTCACGAGCCAGGCAGGTCAGCATTTCGCTTATATACGTGTAGGTTCTTCCGTGCATGGCAACCTCTTCCAGTTCCGGCGTTCAGATCTATCTCGTCTTCTTCGAGCGGCCAAAGATACTTGCGATTAAAAGGTCAATCGAGTCGTCGAATCTCACGGTTCGCAGCGGTTCTCTTCCGGAACGCTTGCCGCCGCAAACACGAATTTTCGGCGACGCTTGCCTTTCAACAACCATTTGGTTTCGCAGACTCTGGAGGCAGCTTGCGCTGACACTAAGACTTCAGGTACGGCAGTCGCATCCAGGATCGCTCTTGCAGATGCAAAGCGCGCAACCGAATCGTCCATTGGAAGACGATTCAATATGCGGCGTTTGCCTGGAATCTTCATCGGGGCCGGAATCAATTGGATTCCAGAGCCCTTGTGGTGAACGCGGCAGGTGCATGCTCAAAGGCATGTCACTGACCGCCCACACGATGTCGACCCCAGGCAAGAAACCGACCAGATCCTGCGTTGGTTCCCTCCGCCGGGAGAGGAAGTTGAGTTTGCTCCTGATTTCCCAGGAACTTCTGACTACGAGACCGCGCTCGCCAGCGTGCTGCTGATGTCGGTGAACACCGTGCTGATTTCGGTACCGAGGGTCCTCATCGCCGTAACGGCGCCAAACGCAACCAGCGCCACAACCAGACCGTATTCCACCAGGTCTTGGCCTTCTTCGTTGTTCAGCATGTTCTGGACATGCACAAGGACATTGAGCATAAGCTTATTCATCTCTTCTTCTCTCCAAGGTAGATTAGTTCCGGCTCTTCGCCGGTGTCCTCCTTTAATGCAAGCATCGTGCCAATCGCCCCGAACCCTCCCTGTTCAGTAGAATCAGCCTCTTACGGCACTCACCCGACTCGCTCATGTATACATCCGTTTACACCCCAGCTCACCCTTGGCCGTGCGCTCGTATACATGACACCAAAGTGGGAACTTGGTGGGGTTGTTTTCATATCCGCACGTCCGGCTCCGGCGCCTGCCATCCCGCCGCTACCGATGAGTCCCACCCGCAGATTCACCCGGCACGCCTGGAACTGCCGATTACTTCACCGTATACTGCGCGGCAAGCATCTCAAAATCAATGATTTGACCCTTCGCCCATGCCGCATCCAGGCCCAGCTCAGTCGACAGCAACCTCGCCACCGGCTCCGCCATCGCCATCGCTGCCCGGGCGTTCAAGAACAGCGCCCGCGTCCGCCGCGCCAGCACGTCTTCCACCGTCCGCGCCATCTCCGCCCGCGCCGCCCACACCACCTCGGCCCCAATGTACGGCAGCTCCGGATGAAGCGGCTTCGCCAGCTCTGCATCGCTCCGCGCCAGCGACTGGATCGCCTGCGCGTCGGCCCCATACACCTCCAGGCTTCCCAGTGATTCGGCATTCTCCAAGTACCCATGAATCCGCAGGTTACGCGTCGCACAGGCCTCCTCGCGCAGCTTCCCTAGCGTGATCGCATGGTCCACGCAATCCTCGGCCATGTGCCGGTAAGTCGTCCACTTACCGCCGGTTATCGTCAGCAGCCCGGAGCCATCCACATGAATCGTATGATCCCGTGACAGCGCCGACGTTTTGCCCTCGCCTTTGACCAGAGGTCGCAGCCCGACATACACCGCCAGCACGTCGGCTCGGCTCGGCGGCCGCGTGAGGTAGCGCCCCGCCGTATCCAGAATGAAATCAATCTCTTCCTCGAATGGCCTCGGCTCCAGGCTCGGCCCGTCCACGGGAGTGTCTGTCGTGCCGGCCACCGCATGCCCATGCCACGGAATTACAAACAGCACCCGCCCGTCGCTGGTCCGTGGCACCATCAGCGCCGTGTCGCCTTTCAGGAACGACCGGTCAAAGACCAGGTGAATTCCCTGGCTCGTCACCATCAGCGGTTCCGCATTCGGGTCGGCCAGGCGTCGCACCTCATCCGTAAAAACCCCCGTCGCGTTCACCACCATCCGCGCTGGAATCGCCAGCTCTTCGCCAGTCTCCGCGTCGCGCGCCGTCAGGCCGTTCACATAGCCTTCCGCGTCACGCGTCACGGTCACCGCCGGGCAATAGTTCACCAGCGTCGCGCCGTGGTCAGCCGCCGTCATCGCCAGGTGGACCAGCAGCCGCGCGTCGTCAAACTGCCCGTCGTAATAGATCACCCCGCCGCGAAGCTCTTCCGGCTCCAACGCCGGCAGCAGCGCCAGCGTCTCTTCCTTGCTGAGCACCTTCGACACACCAAAGCCATATTTCCCGGCCAGCAGGTCGTAGAGCTTCAGCCCAATCCCGTAAAACGGCGCCTCCCACCACGAGTAGTTCGGCACCACAAATGCCAGATCGTGCACCAGGTGCGGCGCATTCTGGCGCAGCAGCCCGCGCTCTTTCAGCGCCGACATCACCAGCGAGACATTCCCCTGCTCCAGATAGCGCACGCCCCCGTGCACCAGCTTTGTCGATCGGCTGCTCGTCCCCTTGCCAAAGTCGTGCGCCTCCACCAGCACCACGTCCAGTCCGCGCGCTGCCGCATCTACGGCCACGCCCATGCCAGTTGCGCCGCCGCCAATTACGGCAATATCCCACGGCTTGTTCTCGGCCGCCCGCGTGCGAATCTTCCGGATCATTTCGTCTCTGCGCATCACTC
>JAJXXG010000708.1 GCA_021781255.1 Acidobacteriota bacterium | reverse complement strand
TCACCTACGCCCTGAACTCTTCTCCCGGACTCCAGTTCACGACCTTCACCTGCGGCTCGACAAGAGCAGCCAGCTCTTCCGGCGTGCCTTTCAGCGGCGGGAATGTGCCGAAGTGAATGGGCAGAACCGTTTCCGGAGCCAGCAGGCGGCAAGCTAGCGCAGCTTCCTTCGGTCCCATGGTGTAATGGCCTCCGATTGGCAGCATGGCCACGCGAGGATGGTAGAGCTCACGAATCAGCTGCATGTCGCCGAAGACTGCGGTGTCGCCGGCGTGGTAGAGCACTGGACCGTCCGCAACGTCCAGCACGAAGCCGGCCGCGACACCGACATAGTGCATGCCTTTCTCGTCGGCCGCGGCGGCAGAGTGTTTGGCATCGACCATCGTGGCCGTCACTCCGTCCAATGCAACGCCGCCTCCCAGATTCATGCCGATGGTATCGGCCACGCCTTTTCCCGCAACGTAGTCAGCCAGCTCGAAGATCGCCACCACTGTCGAACCGTGCTTCTTCGCGATAGGCGCCGCGTCTGAGATATGGTCTCCGTGGCCGTGGGTGAGCATGATGTAGTGAATCTTTGATGGCAGCACAAAGTCCTGAGGATATTTGGGGTTGTGCGCGATGTACGGATCGATCAGGATATTGGTGCCCCGAGCGGTTTGAACAAGCACAGTGGCATGGCCGAGCCACGTAATGCGTGTTGACTGTGATTTGTTCATATTCTCCTCCTAAGCTTCCATCTCTCAGTTTCCAGCCTCCAGCCTCGAGTGAAAAACCCTCGGCAGACGGCAGCCCGTTCGTGGAAATGCAGCCCTGGCGCCGCTTGCGCAAAATCCGGACGCGCCTAGCCTGGATTTCCGCCCGGTACGCTACTTTTCGAAAGGCGGCTCGACCACTGTGTCAAAATGCATCGAGACCGGATCGAAGCGCTTCAGAACGGCCCGAGCCTTCGGCGGCACAACAGCTCTTTCGTAGTCTTCTCCGGCAAAAGCACGTACCGAGTCAAGCGTGTCGAACCACATGATCGTGACGAACTCAATCTCGGCGCCAGCTGCTCGCCGACCCAGCGAGATTCCGCGATAGCCCGGCACGTTGCGAGCTGCAATGCCCGGAAAAATTTCAGTAAGAAGGAGCTGCTCGTATGCGGGTGCGTTAGCCGGAGTTGTCCAACCATGCCATACCCTCGTGACCATTGATTTGCCTCCTTCATTCCTCCAACGGAATTTTTGCTTCGCGTGGTGCTCGGCCCGAGTCTCGACAATTCAATGCGCTGGTGCGTGCAACCGGCCCTGTCTCTTGCGAACGCCGTTCCGCGGAAGAACTCGCTGCGGGAGCATTCGCGCAGCATTGCCTGTCAGCGCGTCATAATCACCTCAGAGACGCTGTCCTTGGCCAGGAATTGCCTGTGGCCTGACCAGCCGGCGAACAGGCGCTCAATGCTGCGGTTGGTAAATGCGCGCTGGATAGGAAACTGCTGCGCCATCTGCATGTCCACACTGTCCTCCGGCGTCACATGGAAGCGGAAGTGCACTGTTTCCTCGCCCTGCATCCGGGTGTGGAAAAATGCCAGTACCTGCCCGCCGGGATTCATTGCCGAGTAAAGTTGCGCAACCACCGGGGCTACGAAAGGCTCCGGCAGGTAGTCGAGCGCGGTCCACAAGAGAACGACATCAAAGGTGCGCCCTGAAAAATTGAGCGCGTGATTGATGTAGCCCTCGACGTTCCACACCGGATCTCCTTCTTCGTTCTCGCCCACGCGCCAATTTTCTATGCAGGCATCGTAGACCAGGTCGGCAAGAAAGACGCTATGGCCCAAACTGGTGAGGTAGTTGATGTTGGCGGGCGAGGTATAGCCGGTATCGATAATGCGAAGGCCCGGTTCGGCAACAAGCCGCTTGCGCAGCACAGCCCAGCCGCCGGAGTGGCGTGACAAGCGCGGACCGGTGAGGCCCTGAGCCAAAGCGGCTGATCCGCTCTCCTGCTTCTTGTCGAACCAACGGCGCAGCACCTTGAATCCCTCCCGCCGCCGGGCAAGTGCGTAGGGTGCTGCCCGGAAGCGTCCTTCTAAGCTTCGAAGATGCCAACAGTGCGCGGTGCGTTTGCGCTGTCAGCCGGCCTGGATACCGCCTGCGTCAGATCCACCTTGCCGCGGAACACGGCGTTGTCTTCGACAGCGAGGCGAAGGGCGCGGATATCGCCCTCCAGGTTGCACCCGGCGCGCAGTTCCACCCGGCCGCTGGCCACAATATTGCCCTGCACCCGGCCCATAACCAACACGTCTTTGGCGGAAAGGTCCGCGGCGACATTTGCATGGGGACCGATGGTCAGCCGGCTCTCAGAGAGGCTGACTGTTCCTTCCACCCGCCCATCCACGATCAAGTCTTCACTGCCCTTCACTTCACCGCAGATCACGAGGGTCTTGCCGATGCGCGCAGGAGCGTTATCCACTGCCATAGTTTAGTTCCTTCCGTGGATCTCCTTTGCCGCATTCCGATTGACGCCGCGAATTCTCCGGCTCCGCCGCCGCTCACTGGGGTTTGCGCCGAATGGAACGTTCTGCCCAGAGACACGGTGTGGCTGGAAACGCGAGAGGTCCTGCCCGAACTATACGCAACCCGGCCATGTTGCTTCAATTCGTTAGCGCTAAGGCGTGCAATTTCAATACACGGAAGTCACAGCGACGAGACGTCTGCCGTTTGGCGTGTGGCACAAAACCTGGAGCCTGTTATTAACCTTCGCGTGGCCTGCGCTGAGCGCCAATTTTTCCGATATCAAGGAGCGAGGAGCGACGGATACCGGGTGTCTCCTGGCGACGAGCGACACCGCGATCGGGAAAATTGGCCCCAGCCCTCCGGGTTGCGACGAAAATCCGTGGGGCCCCCGGCGACAGGTCTTTGTCGCTGGGGTGGAATTCCTGGGCCCCCGGCGACTGTTCCGATCTTCGCTCGCAACGCAGGTTGCGGGAAGGTTAATAGCAGGCTCTAAGGCCTTTGGCAGCTAAACTAATCTGTGTGCGCCGATTCCTTTTCCTGCTCCTGCTGCTTCCCTGTTCAGCTCCGGTCAATTCGCAGCCAGCGACCGGCAATGCGCAGCCCGCTTCCCGCACCGGAGACACGCTGCCACCAGCGCAGGCGCAGGCTCTGGTAATTCGGGCGCTCGCCAACGAGCTGCGGTTTGCCCGGGACGCAAGCCACCCCATGCGTTACCAGTTGCGCAAGTCCAGCCCGCGCCTGACCACGACCAAGGAGATTTACGAGACCACGGACGGCAACGTAGCGCGGCTGGTTGCCATCAACGACCAGCCACTGAGCCCTGAAGACGAGCAGAAGGAAGAGGCGCGGCTTGACGCTCTCCTTAGCGACCCCGGAAAGCAGCGGCATCGCAAGCAAGCTGAGGACACTGACGCCGGGCGCGTCTTGAAGGTGCTGCGCGCGCTGCCCAGCGCTTTCGTATATCAATATGCTGGCTCCGGCCAGGGACCTGCGGGAGAGGTGGAGAAATTCACCTTCCGGCCCGACCCAAAATTCTCTCCGCATGACCTGGAAACGCAAGTTCTACCCGCAATGACCGGCGAGATGTGGATCGACGTCGCTCACGAACGGGTGGTTCGTTTGGAGGGTCACGTTCAGCAGGACGTGGACTTTGGCTGGGGAATTCTGGGGCGGCTCAACAAGGGCGGCTGGATCGTGGTTGAGCAGGCCGACGTAGGCGAGGGCCTGTGGCGGACGGTGCGGCTCCAGATGAAGATGAGCGGACGCGTGGTTTTTAAGAGCCGTACATTCGACACCACTCAGGAAGAGACGCACTTTGCACCGCTGCCGTTGGGTGTGCGGTACCAGAAGGCGATTGAGATGCTGCGCGCCGGCCAGTAAAAACCATGGACGAAGAAAATCGGGAACCAAAACCGGCTGCGTCAATCAGCCTTGAAAGGGCACGGCCGGGGAACCCGCCCTGTGGGTGGGTCGCGTGCCGAAGAACGGCTATAAAACGAGGGACTTTAGCCCATGCAAGTCGCTGAAAAAACCCGCTGTTTTGAAAGGGCACGAGTTTACTCGTGCCGCAAACCTCGCAAAATGAGCGCGGCTTTAGCCGCCGAGGGATGTATTTTCGACTTCTGCTGAACTTTGTCAGCAGTCTGGAAGGGCCTTAGCCCCTGAGGAATTTCTGCACTGCGGAGCAGAATTGTTTTTGAAACTCGCTCGTGAAAAAAGCGGCCTGTCCGGAAGGATAGGCCGCTTTTCATATTGAAATACAGCTTACATCTTGGCGAATACGATCACCATTGTGAAGAGGGTGAGGGACTCGATGAAGGCCAGGCCGAGCACCAGAAACAGCATGATGCCGGCGCGGGTTCCCGGATTGCGGGCCAGCGCCTCGACGGCCGAACCAACAGCCTTGCCTTGACCCATACCGCACAACCCGGCGGCGAGGCCCATTCCAAGGCCGGCGCCGATGGGAATCAGACTGACAGCAGCGCTGCCGCTATCCGCAAAGACCGGAACGGCAGAGCACAAAACTGCCAGGACCATAAATACATATTGAAGTTTCCGCATAGTTCTCCTGCTTCCCGAGATTGGCCGCCAGTGGGTGGTTGAAGCTCACCGTGCCGGCAGGAAACCAGCTTTTAGCTCTTAGCTTTTAGCCATTAGCCCTGTCATGGGAAGCCTTCGAACCTGGCTTGCCCGCAAACAAGCTAAAGACTAAGATCTGATTGCTAAAGGCTGCCTTCGCGCCTTTGGCCCCCTCACGCTTGCGGCCGTCCGTTTGTCCGGAGCGGAAGCGCCCTCCGGCGGAATCTTTTTGCGCCTTTAGCTCTTCCTGCGGGAACCGGGATGTCAGTTCCCCCGCACGCCAGCTAAAAGCGAATAGCTAAAGGCCAATAGCTGCCTTTAGTGTTCGTGTGCTACCGCCATCGACAGATAGATCATCGACAGGAGCATGAAAACGAAAGCCTGAATGATTGAAACCACAAAGTGCAGGCCCAGAAAGACCGTGGGCACAGCCAACGGGATCAGCGAGAACCACACCACGGTCAGCAGATCGCTGGCGAACATGTTGGCGTAAAGACGGATGGTGAGCGACATCATGCGCGCGAGGTGCGAGACGACCTCAATCGGGAACATGAGCGGCGCCAGCCAGGGAAGCGGCCCCATGAAATGCTTCAGGTAGCCCATCGGCCCCTGTACGCGCAAGCCGTGAAAGTTGTAATAGAGAAAAGTGAGCACTGCGATGCCGAGGGGCACCCAAGGTTGGCTGGTCGGTGTTGTAATGCCAGGGATCAGTCCCAGCAGATTACTGAGCAGGATGAAGAGAAAGACGCAGGTGACGAAGGCCTGGAAGCGCTCGTAACCGTGACCGATAATCTGTTCTCCAAGGCCGCCAATGCCTTCGTGAATCATCTCCGCGACCTGCTGCGCCGGATTGGGACGCTCTACTGAAAGAGTCAGCCGCACGATGACGAAAAACGCAATCAGGATCGCCGCGACCAGAAGCTCCCATCCCAATGCACCGCTGACTTTCGCAACGTTCTTTGTGGAGTCCGCAGCGTGAAAACCGATTGCTTGATAGAGCTTGATCAGGCATGCCCCTATGATGTCGTTTAGAAACTGCATCAACACAAACTCTCCGCTTTGAAGATTTAAGTCAATTCATTCCGGGCACTGGCCGGGCTGTTGAACCCCCATGCTTCAGTCGCGAAGCAGACGTAACGCCTCCCAAACCATGGCCAGAACCGCCAGCCCAAGGCCGCAGAGGAGAGACACTACAGAACCCCGGAAACATTTCAGGCTACCATAAATGACCACAGCGAAAACTGTGAGCCTGAGCACAAAGAAAACCATCGAGACGATCGTGCCCTTGGGTGCCTGTTTCTGGTCCAATTTGGAGTTAAGAAAGCGGATGAGCCGCCGCCACTCGTAGATACTGGCGGTCGAAATCGCTGCGCCCGTAGCCAGCATGGCCGCGTTGCGCCAGCCCGCGGCAATCCAGACGGCCAGCGCGGCCAACAGGCCAATTACCACGGTGATACGTATCGCTCGTTCAAGCAGGGCTTGCAGGGCCTCGTCAGTCAGGCCTGTCACGGCGTGGGTTTCTTCACTCATGATGGGGTTCCCGAGCCTCCGTTTCGCTTCTCGTCGGTGTCCTGCATCGCGGGATCGTTACTCGCTGCGATCGCCAGCCGGATGGCGTACACCAGCCCGGAGGCGCCGCCGAAGACGATGCCCACCAAAGCGATCCAGGATTGATGGAAGTGACTGTCGAGCCAGGCGCCGGCCAGCCAGCCAACGAAGGCGGCACAGGGAAGCACTAGCGCAATTTGCATCATCTTTTCGGCCTGTACCCAGATGCTGAGGAGGCCGGGCTCCCGGGGATTCCCGTCTTTGGCTTGTTGAGGCGGGGTGCTGTCGCCGGCCTTGCTGCGCCGCTTCCGCTCCGGGATGGGACGATGGTAGACCATTGATACTCCTCAAAAAGAATACCGCGCCCGGAGAACAGGCATACAGCCTGGGCAAACGCACCATGATTTTTCGTCTCGTACTGAAACCAGGGCACGGCTTTCGAGCTTGCAAAAAACTCCATCGGAGGCGGGTTTGTAACCAGGGCATGGCTTCAGCCGTGCCGTCAAAGGCCGCATAATGAGTGAGGGCTTCAGCCCCTGCTGCTTTTCCCCTTGCTGCGTTCGCTGTCTTTTTGGTCCTTGATGCTATGGTGCGTTTACCCGCACCCCGTCCTGGCTTCGCCAACTTCGCATTCGCCAGCCGGTATACTGGCGGTTGGACCCTGAAACGACGAACGGCGAAGGAAAAACACGTGTTCGACTCGGAGTTTGAACAGAATCTCTTTGAGCTGCGCAGAGAAAAACTCAAAGAGATCGAGAAGCTGG
>JAJXXG010000429.1 GCA_021781255.1 Acidobacteriota bacterium | reverse complement strand
CTGCCGGACGCCTTTGACGGCTACCGGATTCTCTTTCTATCCGACCTGCATCTCGACGGCCTGCCGGGTTTGACCGAAAGAGCCCTGGAAATAATCCGCGAGACCCCCGCCGATCTTTGCATCCTGGGGGGCGATTTGCGGATGGAAACCTACGGCCCCTTTACGCCCGCGCTGCGGCAGATGCAGCTTCTGCTCCCCGAGATCCGGGTGCGCGACGGCATCCTGGGACACACCGGGACCTACGTGCCGCCCACGCTCGAAGGCCAGGAACGGCTGGAAGTGATCGCCGACACCTTCCTCTCAATGAATGCTCCAGTGCAATGGGCAATGGGGCGGTGGCTGGCAGGTCGGGAAGCGATTCAACGGCAGATTCGGGCGCGCCTGGTAACGAATTTGACAGAGCTAGATCGGCAGTTGGCTGGGATAAGCGGCGTGCAGCGGCTGGAAGTGGAGGGCGGCTGGTACGCAGTGCTCCGGATTCCGGCGGTGCAACCGGATGAGCAGACGGTGATGGAGCTGCTGGAGAAGGGTGTATGGGTACATCCGGGGTATTTCTTCGGGATGCAGGAAGCCGGCTGGCTCGTGGTCAGTTTGCTTGCAAACGAGGACCAATTCTCTACTGGCGTAACCGAAATGATTGCGTATTTGGACACGCATCAAGGTAGTAACAGAAGGGGCGAATAAATTTAACCTCTTCTTGAATTTCTATTCGTAAATAAAACTAGATAAATGCATTAGAAATGAAGCTGGACGGATAATTACTTGCCCAAAAATGGATTGGAAATGCGTTCCCGGCCAATCGTGGTCACCGGTCCGTGTCCGGGAACGACGCGGGTTTCGTCAGGCAGGCAGAGCAGGCGGGTCTGTATGGACTCGAGGATCTGGTCGAAATTGCCGCCGGGAAGGTCTGTGCGGCCGATGGAACCGGCAAAAAGGGTATCGCCTGCGAAGAGCAGGTTCAGGGGAGTGAAGCGGAGACAGATAGAGCCCTGAGTGTGCCCGGGGGTATGCAGAACCTGGGCGGGATAGGCAGCGAGGCCGACAAGGCGGCCTTCCGGCAGGCCTTCATCCGGTGGGGCGACATCCGGTGTGGGAATGCCGAGCCAGGCGGCTTGCTGATCCATCATTGCGAGCAAAGGGAGGTCATTTTCGTTGAGATAAATCGGCGCGCCAGTCAGCCTGCTGAGGCGCAATGCTCCGCCGACGTGGTCGATATGAGCATGCGTGATGAGGATTTGCTTCAACTTGAGATTGCGGCTGGTGAGCAGCCGATGGATGCGCGAGATTTCATCGCCGGGATCGATGACAATGGCTTCACCGGATGCCTCGTCGCCCAGAATCGTGCAGTTGCACTGCAGGGGACCAACGGCAAAGGTTTCGAGAATCATTGTTTGATTGTAGTTCGACGGGGGAACATTCCCGTGCAAAGGAAAAGGCAGGCCACATGGCCTGCCTTGATCGTCCATCTTACGGCTGGATTACTTGCCGGGCTTAGCAGGTGCCGAAACCGGAGCTGTGGTGGTGTTGTCAAGCACCGAGTGATTTTGCACAGAGCGCTCATAGAGGATGGTGAGGGTGAGAGAAGTGCACATGAAAATCACCGCGCACCAGGTGGTGAGCCGAGTGAGCACGTTGGCCGCGGCGCGAGGGCCGAAAGCGGTCTGCGAGCCTTGTCCGCCGAAGGCTCCGGCGAGGTCGGCCGAGCGGCCCTGCTGGACGAGGATGACCCCAATGAGGAAGAGGCTGACGATCACGTGCACAACAACGACGGCGTAAAAGAAAATCTGCATTGCGAAAACTGCTTTCTTTGAAAAAATTGCCCGGCCGCAATGGCGAGGCAGCAATTTGGTGCGGAGGAGGGGACTTGAACCCCTATGCCGGTTTAGGGCGCCAGCACCTCAAGCTGGTGCGTCTGCCAATTTCGCCACCTCCGCACGGGGCGAACTTATTGAGTATACCAAAGAAAGGGGTACGATTGCCCATACACTGGCGGGCTGTCCCTGACCAGCAAAGTGCTACGGAATGAAGGGGAAAACTTCGGCAATTGGAGAGAGGATTCTGTGCTAGCATTGGCGCACTCTCGACAATCGGTGGACGCTGGATGCGTCGCAGACTGCGCGCTTCTCGGGCGTACCTGGTTCCCGTTTTGTCAGGGCCTGTCTTGAAGGAGGTCAGATGAAATCTGAAAGGTATTTTTACAGCACCGCATCGGGCCTCTTTTTGGTGCTGATGCTCATTGGTTTCCACTCCTTCTATCTGCATGGGAGGGGGTTTGAAGGAAGGCCGATTAATCCCCACATCATTGTTCTGGATGCAGTGCACGGAACGGCGATTGCATTGTGGTTTGTACTTTTCTTCGTGCAGGCCCTCCTGATTGCCATGCGGAGCCGCAAACTGCACATGGTGCTCGGATGGGCATCAGTTGTGCTTGGACCTGTTGTTGCTGGTCTGGGGACAGCGGTGGCGATTGAGTCCGTGCGGATGACTGATCCGGAGTTTCACTTTTTTGGAATGTTGTACTCACGCTTCCTGTTGGTGATGCTGGCAGAGATGGCGTTATTCGCCGGATTTCTTATGGCTGGAGTAGTGATGAGGAAGAAGCCACGCATACATCGAAACATGATGCTGATGGCGAGTCTGGCAATTCTACCCGGCGCGACCTCTCGTATTGAGACGCTGCTATCGATCTTCGGAACCACAGGGTGGATGGGTCTGTTTGGAGCGACATGCTTCATTGGCGTTTCGCTATTTCTAGTGCGCTGGACAATCGCTCGCCGACTCGACGTGGGGTTTGCATGGGGCATTGCTATCTGGGTGACCACATTCACTGTCTCAATGCATCTTGCGTTGACCCCCACTTGGGATCATATGGCGGCAGTCATTCTTCGCTAGGAAAATGAAGCGTGCACGTCTCAAATGCCAAGGCGCTGCATCCATGAAGCTAGGGACTGCTCGCCTTCTGAGCCCATAGCATGTGCATGACGGACGCTGTCGCGGTCGGCTTGCGCGCGGTTCTGGCTGAGCTTGAATTTGCCTTCAATGCGTGCGATGGGGATGCGGAAACCGACAATGTTGCCAAGCATGGTACGGCGATAACCGTCAGGCAGGCTCGCCCATTGTTCGGCGTAAGCGGGTTCATGTGCGCGAATGAGTCTCTGAAGCAGGGCTAGTTTCCCGTGTTCGTCGTCAACGACCTCAAGCGTGCCATACGCGTGTATCGCAATGTAATTCCAGGTGGGCACTGAGAGCTGCTCTGCGTATAGCGAAGGTGAGACATAGGCATGCGGACCCGGAAAAACGACCAGAGTTTCACGACCCGCGAGGAACTGCCAATGTGAATTCGCGCGGGCGAAATGGCCCTCAAGTAGGCCGTATGGACCGTCGTCGCGGATGACTAGGGGAAGGTGCGTCGCTACGGGAGATTCATCGGATCCAGGTCCGATGAGAATGGCGAACGAGTACGCGCGCATGGCTTCAATGAGGGTCGCGCGATCTGTCACATGGTTGAAACTCGGAGTATACATGGCGTGTATCTACTGGATTCGCTCGAACCGAAATCCGTCTTCACGTAGTGCATGACTGATGGCAGTGATGTGGGTCGCACCGCGGGTTTCGAGCGTAATGTCGATGACAGTTTCGCCCAGGCTGACGCCATAGTAGGCGCGATTGTGCACAGTTTCAACAATGTTTGCACGCTCACGGGCAAGAATTTGCGATAGGGCGAGCAATGCACCCGGACGGTCTTGCAGGTAGACACGAAGCCGCAACAGCCGGCCGTCTTTCACGAGACCTCGCTCGATAATCTTCGCAAGTAATGAGACGTCAATATTGCCGCCGCAGACCAATATTGCTGTGCGCCGATGGCGAAGATTGGTCTTTGCGTGAATGACAGCGGCGAGCGCGGCGGCTCCGGCGCCTTCGGCAAGTGTCTTCTCATGCTCAAGGAGCATAAGAATTGCACTGGCGATTTCTTCGTCATCGACGGTCACGATTTCGTCGACGTAGCGGCAGACCAGCGGGAGGGTAAGGTCCCCAGCGCGGCGAACGGCGATGCCGTCGGCGATGGTAGCCTCTGATGAAATGGTGACGGGCTTGCCGGCCTCGCGAGCGCGCAGCATGGACGGCAACCTTTCCGGTTCAACTCCGATGACCCGGATGCGCGAATTGGTTTCCTTGAGTGCGCAGGCGATCCCGCTGATGAGGCCTCCGCCGCCAATTGGCACAACGACGGCTTCCATGTCGGGGATCTGCTCAAGGAGTTCAAGGCCGATGGTGCCCTGACCGGCAATGACCTCAGGATCATCAAATGGATGGATGAAGGTGCGGCCTTCGTCGAGACGTCGGCGTAGCGCCTCATCGCACGCCTCATCGTAGCTTGCACCGTGAAGGATAACTTCCGCGCCGTAACTGAGCGTTGCTGCGACCTTGACGAGCGGCGTGGCCAACGGCATGACGATTTGTGCATGGATGCCGCGAGCTGATGCGTGAAAGGCTACGCCCTGGGCATGATTTCCGGCGCTGGCCGCAATCACGCCGCGCTTGCGTTCTTCGGATGAGAGCGTGAGGAGCTTGTTGAGTGCGCCGCGCTCCTTGAAGGAGCCGGTACGCTGCAGGTTTTCAAGTTTCAGATAAAGAGGGAGGCCCGAGAGCTCCGAAAGATAATGCGAGAGCTGACATGGCGAAGTGTGGATGGAGTCGCTGATGCGGGCACGCGCCGTCTGAATACTGGTGAGAGAAACGGATTGCAAGTAGCCTCCTTAAGATATTGCAAGGGAAACAAAAAGCCACCCTCCGCATTTGCGGGTGGTGGCCTGTGTGGAATGCCGGTCTGGCTGAGTTCAGGCTCCATTTCCCGCATGCGCGATTACCATGGGAATTCGCATGACGGGTCGCACGGCCTTACGGCCAATGTTTGGGAAGGGTGCCGAAATCGCAGTGAACCAATGCATCTTGTTGAATGCCAGTACAACAGAGGCGAGGAGCGGCGTCAAGAGTGAGAGGTGTAGGCATTACCAGCGGCGGGTGCGCTAAGCGGATGCCACTTGCGCTTTGCGATGTCAAAAAGATGATGCTGGAAGTAAACGTAAGAGAGGACAAAGGTGAGGATGGAATCAAGCTTGAGCCAGACAGGCTCGCGCTGGTTGTAATGGTGGAGAAGTTCCGTACGAATGACAACGATGATGACGAGCGGCAATGCGAATGCTGTGAAAACCACCAGCGAAATTACAGCGATGAAGAGAAACGAGTGATGGTTGGAGCTATCGGGAAAGTAGTGAAGGAGTAACTCGCCAGCAATTGATGAGCGCCCAATAGAGCGCTTTTGAGGACGAGTCGAGTCTGAGCAGCCACAGGCAAAAGTACAAGACTCAAACAGGATATTCGGAAGCATATATCGCATCGCCGGCGGCGCCAAAATAGCGCGCTGCAATGAAGATTGCTGTTCAGATGCCCGACAGTAGAAGCCAATGGAGCATCGGCGGAGCACGATGCACGGATTTCAGCTCAATTTCCGCAGTTACCGGGCTGTTCATAATGGTTCGGGTTAAAACACTGAGGGCAGCTTGGCGAAAGCGTCGAGTTCAATGAGGTGTTGCCCATCAGGCGGCTCAGAAACCTCAGCATGTTCGAGGACCCATGTGTCCTTGTGGAAGAGGAATACTGCATGAAGTCCGGCGGCGAGTGCAGGATTGATGTCGCTTTTGGGACTGTTGCCAATCATCCAGCTCGAGCGCGGGGAGAGCTGGTGCCGCTCGACCACGGACTGATAAGTTAGGGGGTCCTTTTCCGGAACGATTTCGACAGCAGAGAAGTGAGGTGCCAAGCCTGACCGTGCGAGTTTGTCTGCCTGTTCGGCGCGATTGCCCTTGGTCATCAGGATCAGACGGTGGCGCATAGAGAGCTCGACCAGGGTTTCGCTCACTGCGGGAAGCAGTTCGATTTCCTGGTCAGCAATAGTTTGCGCAAAGCTCTCGATTCGACGCTGCTTTTGCGGTGTGATGGGCTCGCCGCTGAGGCGCTCAAAGCAGGTGACCAGAGAGCGAGTAAAGCTGGTGAGTCCATAGCCGTGGGCCAAGATGGTTTCTCGTTCCACCTCATTGAGCGCCTTTCGGACCTGCGCGGGTGAGTATGTGTGGTGATTAAGGTAGCCGATGAAGGCGGCGATGGCGCGCTCGAAGTAGACGTTGTTTTCCCACAAAGTGTCGTCTGCGTCGATAAGAAGGGTCTGTCCAGGCGGGAATTGCGGCATGTAATTCATGGTAGCGAATCTGAGATGTGATGCGCTGATAAGCAGCAATAGACGTGGTCAGTATAGGATGTGCAGGCCGCCGTTCCGACTTCGGCCCAGCTATTCAAAGTTTGGTAGAAGTTTGAGGAGGTAAAGCGGAAAGAAGTCTATAAGATATTGGAAAATATATGGGATAAGCAATTGTTTGACAACTGCTTTATAGGCGATCAGACCGGTGAAGGTTGCTGTTGACGCGGATAAGAAACCCTATGTGCCGGATTTTATGCCAAGTCTTCTTATTTCAGCGTGCTGCTCCGAGCCCAGACTGCCACCAATGGTCAGGGCGTCACTCTGGATGCACGCAATCCCGGACCTTCGCAAGGATGGGACGGCCTCAGCCAGCGATTTCGCATTCGCGGATCCCGTAATCCGCATTAGGTTGGGTGTTATCAATACTCGCCCTCTTACTTTCCCCGAAGCCAATTTGGTGCGCGCAGATTTCGACCGAGATGATGGCAATTTCGAACAGATGCCAATGCATGTTGAACTGGACGCGGAATGTATTCCGCAGAGCTTGGAAGTGCTTAAGGTGGTGAATCTGCACGCTGAAAAGCAGGGAATGGAAGCGAGATTACATTGTCTGGTTTCACCAGAGAAGG
>JAJXXG010000310.1 GCA_021781255.1 Acidobacteriota bacterium | reverse complement strand
TCCCACATCTGGGCGTAGTAGCCCGCGGGGATGAGGTAGGGATGGCGGATGTAGCCGTCGGCGGGGCGGATGGTTTGGGGCGCCAGGCGGGCGAAGTCGGAGGTGAGTTGCGCGAGGAGGTTGGCGTCAGAGGTCTGGGCTGGCGCGAAGCAAGGGACAAAGGCGATGAGCGCCAGAAGACTGCGCCGGAGGGTATGCCCAGAAATGCGCACGTTGGACATCATAACGCGCGGCCAGAGTCTGCCGATGTGAGGCTTCTCACGCGGGGCAGCGCCTGACTGCGCATCAGCCTATGGCGCCGCGGCTGCGGGCAGCAGCTCAATGTAATCCAGCGCGGCGGGGTCCGCGGCGTCAGGTGTGCCTTCGATGCGGATGACCTCGCCGGGCTTGAGTTGGACGCACGGGGCGGTGTAGCGCGTGGAGTTGTCGCCGTGGGGGCGGCGTGAGGGCAGCGCGGCATTGGCGGTCCAGGCGGCGACGGGCTGGCCGCCCACCTCAAGCGTGAATTGCGCCGCGCCGCCCTGCAGATCAAAGTACTGCGCGGCGATGTTGTAGCGGCCTGCGGGGCCTGTGTAAGTCCACTCGGCGGAGCAACTGTGAGCACCGTCAGGGGCTGAAGCCCCGGATTCATCGCGCGCCGGCTTCGGCGCGACTGAAGTCGTGCCCTGACACGAGACTGCTTTGCCGTGCGACGCGTCTTCCCACGGATTTACATCGATGACCTTGTAGCCGGTGAGGCGGGCGTCTTCTGCTTCGAGGCGGCCGGGATAATGCCCCGCGCGGCCCTGCGCGTCGGGGATACCGCTGAGCTTGAGGAAGTACTGCGTGACGGCGTCGCGCCACACGATGGCGTGGCCGGCCTGATATTCCAGGCGCGGCAGCACGTTGTTATAGAGCGCAGGGTCGATGCGGTCTTTGAGTGAAGACCAGTCAGTGACGAACTCGGCGGCCTGCGCTGCGCCGCGATAGTGGCTGTCGTAGAGGTACTGGATGACCGTTTTCCCATGGTGCAGCGTGTAGGTGTAGGGCACATGATGGAAGAAGAGCAGCAGGTTGTCGGGCGTGGTGGCGGCGAACTCGTAGATGCGCGCGACCTCGGGCTGGTACTGGCCCACGAAGCCGGTGCCGGTGGCGACGGAGCGGTCAAAGCCGACGCCGTCGTGGTCGGCCTTGTGCCACTGGCCCCAGCCGTTGCGCTCGCTGGATTCAATGTTGGGGCCGTAGTGGCTGCCGGTAATGTCGGTAAGCGTCTGCAGGCCGAGCGGGCCGGTGTAGCTCTCATAGGCTGGCCAGCTTTGCATCAACATTTTTTCTACGGTGGCAACGACGGCGGGGTCGGTACTGATTGTCTGGCGCGTCCACTCGCCGGCGATCTGCTCCGGCGAGAGGTTGGGGTTCCAGGCGAGACGGCCGAAGGCGTAGAGGTTGGCAAGCGCCAGCGGCGAACCGAGCCAGGCGTCGCGGCCCACTCCTGCCACGCCGACCATGCCGCCCAGGCCCTTCCGGGCCAGGACTTCTTTGACTGGAGTATGGGCCCCGCCGACGCGCATGTCGAAGTCGAGCACCTGCTTCCACATGGGCGCGATATAGACGAGATGCCGCTGCTGGCCAAGGTACTCCTGCGTGATTTGCAGCTCCATGGCCTGGCTGGTGCGGGGGAGGCCGCCGAAGAGAGGCGAGACGGGCTCGCGGGCCTGGAAGTCGATGGGGCCTTCCTTGGTCTGGACGATCACGTTGGGTGCGAACTTGCCGTCGAGCGGGTGGAAGATGTCATATGCGGCGCGGGCACGGTCGGCCTTGGGGTTGCGCCAGTCGAGGTGGTGGTCGTAGACGAAGGCGCGGTAGAGCACGACTCCGCCGTGGGGCGCGAGGGCGGCGGCGAGGGTGTTGGCGGCGTCGGCGGGCGTGCGGCCAAAGCTGGCGGGGCCGGGCTGGCCTTCGGAGTCGGCCTTCACGGTGAAGCCGGCGAAGTCGGGGATGAGGTCGTAGATTTCGTTGACCTTGGCCGCCCACCACGCCTTCACCGCGGGGTCGGCGGGGTCGTAGGTGCTGAGACCGCCGATGATTTGCGGGCTGGCGATGGCCACGCTCATGGCGAGATGAACTCCCCAGGGACGCATGGTGCTGGCCGCACGGGCAAGGCCTTGGAGCGATTCGTGCGTAAGCAATTGCGGCGCGGCGTTGACGTTGTTCACGTTGCAGCCGTTGATGCCGACCGAGGCTAGCAGGCGCGCGTACTCGGCGACCGGGGCGAGGTCTTCGCGGACGTTCCCGCCCTCGAAGAAGATGCTGCGGCCCGCGTAGCCGCGCTCGATGGAGCCGTCGGGATTGTCCCACTCATCGACCCAGCGGATGGGCAGGGCGGGGCGCTCGTGGAGGCTGGCATGGCTCATGTCCGCGCCCTGGGCGAGGTTGCGCAGCAGGGCAAAGACGCCGTAGAGCACGCCGCGGTCGCTGCCGCCTGCGATGTCCAGTTCGCGGGTGCGCGCCGAAGGATTCCATGCAATGAGGAACTCCTCGGGCGACAGCGTAGATGCGGCGGTCTGGCGGGCGCGCATTTGCCGCGCTGTGCCCAGAACGATGGTGCCGGGACTGGCGCTGGATTTCGCTGAGAGGGACAGCAGGCCACGTTCGAGCTCACTGGCGGCCGAGCGCTCCACAGGGCCCTGGCCCAGCACGACCACGCGCGTGGGCACGGAGAGCGGTTTTCCCAGAGGCCGGTACTTGAGCCATGCTTGATCGGCGGTCTGCGCGGGGAGGGCAGGTGCGGCGACCAGGAGAGCGGTTGTCATCATGGCCAACAAAGCGATTTTCCACTGTGTCATGTTCATCCCCGGCGTGCGGATTTGCACATCCACCGTTCTATCACTTTCCGGTAGTGAGTCAGTTTGAATCCACAGACGAATGTTTCATAAAGAACGTGATGGATAGTTTTTAGGCGATATGTAATCTGTGCATGGCAAAGGACATTACCATGCTTAAAGATACGCCTCAGAGAGATCGAGATGGAACCTCCCTCACGCCAGTGTGAACAAAACCACGATAGACCCGCCCATAGCGAGCGGCATTAGTACAGCGTAAACAGCAGCCTTGGCTCCCGTGACCCACTGATCGCGCACCGCTTGAAACAAAAGGATGCTCATGACGGGAAGATTGATCAACACAGCCGTGATCACTCCCGGAGCGTAAGTTCTAAAAACCATCGCCGCAGGGACGTGGGGAACGAAAACGTTGATTAGCATCGCGGCTACATACCCAAACAGCAGATAGGCCCACACGCTCTGTCTGCCGCGCTTTGCGCTCAATGCCGTGATTGCATACGCGCCCGCAGTGAGAAGGAGCAATGCAACCCAAATAGCTGCCGCTGACGGGTGCAGCCGAATCTGACCTCTGTGATCGGAAACCCATGACGGCATGAACAGAGCTTCTTCACCGTTGTGGAGAGTGACTGCGACTGGGAAAAGCCACTGCATCCTCCGAAAAGGCACGAATTCCACTCGATTACCGTCCACGGAGCACAATTATCGGCCTTTTGGGTTTCCTATTCCAAAGATGTTCTCGGTCTGTGGATTCAAACTGACCCACTATCGACTTTCCGCACAGCCCTTCACAGGTTGATAGACTGGTTTGTTTGTTTCTGGCAGGAGGATGCCGCGCTATGCCGAGCACCATGCAGGCGGTTGTGAAGGCCCAGTCCGCACCGGGAGTTGAAATTCGCGAAGTGCCCGTGCCCTCGCCGGGCCCTGGCGAGGTGCTGGTGCGGGTGTCGGCGGCCAGCGTTTGCGGCACCGATCTGCACATTTACAACTGGGATCCGTGGGCGCAAGGGCGGATTCATCCGCCGCTGATTCCGGGGCATGAGTTTGCGGGCGCGGTGGCCAAGGTGGGCCGCGGCGTGACCACGGTGAAGGAAGGCGACCTGGTAAGCGCGGAGATGCACGTGGCCTGCGGCAAGTGTCTGCAGTGCCGTACGGGCCTGGCGCATGTGTGCCAGCATGTGCGCATTCTGGGCGTGGACGCTGACGGCGCTTTTGCCAGCTACGCCGTCATTCCCGAGACGAATATCTGGAAGCTGTCGCCGGCGATACCGCACGACTATGCTTCGCTTCTTGACCCGCTGGGCAACGCGGTACACACGGTGCTGGCCGGGCCAATCGCGGCAAAGACAGTGGCGGTGACGGGCTGCGGAGCGATTGGGCTGTTTTCCATCGCGGTGGCCAAGGCGTGCGGCGCGGCGCGGGTGTATGCGGTGGAGGTGAATGCGCACCGGCGCAGCGTGGCTGCGCAGATGGGCGCGGACCTTGTGCTGGACCCGGCAACGGACCACGTGGAAGAGCGGATTCTGGAAGCGACAGGCGGCACCGGCGTGGATGTGCTGCTTGAGATGTCGGGGCATCCAAAGGCGATGGCGCAGGGCTTTGAGGTATTAAGAACCGGCGGGCGCGCTTCGCTGCTGGGGATTCCGTCGCGGCCTGTGGAACTGGACTTTGCGCGCGACATTATCTTCAAGGGCGCAACGGTGCTGGGCATCAATGGGCGCAAGATGTTCGAGACGTGGTTCCAGATGGAAGCGCTGCTGGCGGCGGGCAAGCTGAATCTTGAGCCGGTGATTACCCACCGGCTCAAGCTCGCGGAGTTTGCCCAGGCCATGCAACTGCTGCAATCGGGCGAAGCCATCAAGGTGATTCTCAAGCCGGAATAATGGCACCAGCCCCAGCCGGGCGCAATCCTAATTTGCCGCGAGCGGGTTGACCGTGAGCGCGATCGTCGTGGAGTGCGTGATGGCCGTGATGCCGTTGCTGGACTGCGCCGTAACGTTGACCGTGTAGGCGCCGGCGGGCGTGGGCAGGTTATGCGGCGGCCCGTGATTGTAGTAGTAGTAGAGCGGCGAACAGGCCGTGGTGCCGAGCGTGGCCACAAGTGCGACCAGACCCATGAGCGAGAGCCGGCTGAGCCAGCGGCGGCGGCGCGCGCCGAACGCCAGTCCTGCGAGGCCCAGCGCGCCGGGCAGCAGCACGGCCCATGTGATGGGGCTTGCGCCGCGCCTGACTACGGGCTGCCGGGGCGCGGCCTGCGCCGTGGCTGCAATGCCCGCCGAGGTGGCGATGACCATGGTGCTGGTAATCGCAGCGGTGGCGTTGGGCAGGATTTCAATGTTTTCCGGCGTAAAGGTGCAGGCGGACTGGTCAGGCAGGCCGGAGCAGGAAAGGGTGACGAACATCGGGGCCGTGAGCGATGAGCCGTTCACCGGGGTGATGGAGGCGACTGTTGTCCCCGACTGGCCGGCGGTGAGGGTGAGGGACGCGGGCGAAACGGAAACCGTGAAATCAGGCGTAGTACTGGTGAGCGCGCGCACCGGGGTCACTTGCGAGACCGAGGTCTGGTGGGCGGCATCGCCGGTGTAGACCGCGCTGAGGCTGTGGTCGCCTGCTCTCAGGTCAAGGACGGAGGTGGCGCGTCCCGCGGCATCGAGTACAACTCCGGCGAGCGGCTTGCCCTTGTCCCGGATGACGACGGCGCCGGTGGCGGGCTGGCCGTCCTGGCCTGCAACGGTAGCCGTGAGGGTGGCTTGCGTGCGCCCGCCCTGGTCGTGGGTTTCCGCGGTCATCGTGGTTTGCGTGGCCACGCCGCGCGTGTTCCCGGCGGGTAAGGCCAGCGCGGGCAGCGTCAGCGCGATACCCAGTCCTGCAACCAACCAAAGCCGCGGAGCGCGGCTGATCAAACGTCTCACGTGTTCCCTGCTCCAAATCTCAAGAAAAAATCGTATATCGCCCATTTGCGGCAGTGTAGGACCATTGTATCCGGCAGGGGCGCAAGCGGGCCAATTGGCATCATTTTTGGACGCGGCAAAGGAGATAAGGGCGACTTTCAGACGGCGGCGGCTCGGGCCTCACCGGCCGGACTGGCCGCGCCGCCAAAGCGCGCTATGCTTTCTGGTTGAGGTGAATTGCCATGACGGAGACCGCTGCGCGCCCCCAGCTTGCGTACCTGACCACCGCGCTGGATGAGCTGCGCGCCAAGGGAACGTATTTCAAACTGCGTGTTCTGGAGGACCAGCAGGCGCCGGTGTGCCACTACGACGGGCGCGAGGTGATCAACCTGGCCAGCAACAACTACCTGGGACTGGCCAGCGACCCGCGGCTGATTGAGGCGGCGGTGGCGGCAACGCGCACCTACGGCGTGGGCTCGGGCGCGGTGCGGACGATTGCCGGAACGATGCGCATCCACATGGAGCTTGAGGAGAAGATTGCGCGCTTCAAGAACGCAGAGGCGTGCGTGGTCTTCCAGAGCGGCTTCGCGGCCAACGCGGGCACGGTGAGCGCGATTCTGGGCAAGGAGGACTTCATCCTGTCAGACGAGCTGAACCACGCCAGCATTATTGACGGCGCGCGGCTGTCGCGGGCGAAGATCAAGGTCTTCAGGCACAAGGATGTGGCGCACTGCGAGGAGCTGCTGAAGGAAGTGGCCAACGAGCCGGGCCACAAGCTGGTGATTACGGACGGCGTCTTCAGCATGGACGGCGACATTGGGCCGGTGGACAAGCTGGCGGCGCTGGCGGAGAAGTACGGCGCGATCATGATGGTGGATGACGCGCACGCGTCGGGCGTGCTGGGGCGCAACGGGCGCGGGTCGATTGACCACTTTGGCATGCATGGGCGCGTGGACGTGCAGGTGGGAACGCTGTCAAAGGCGATTGGCGCGCTGGGCGGGTATGTGTGCGGGTCGCGGGACCTGATTGACTACCTCTACCATCGGGCGCGGCCGTTTCTGTTCTCGACGTCGCACCCGCCTGCGGTGGCGGCCACGTGCATTGCGGCGTTCGACATTCTGGAGACGGAGCCGGAGCGCATCGAGCGGCTGTGGGCCAATACGCGCTACTTTCAGG
>JAJXXG010001044.1 GCA_021781255.1 Acidobacteriota bacterium | reverse complement strand
GGACGATCAGCTTTTGATCGATTCTTGCTACCTCGACCTGTGCGCGGAGCACGTCCTGCTGAATGCCTTTGCCAACGCGATACCGCGCCTCTGCGATGCTTTCGAGTTTCTGAAGGAGGCTCTTGTTCTTCTGCGTGATCTCGACCGCCATGCTGTCATAGAAGTACGCGTAATAGGCCGTCTTCACTTCGGCTACGACCTGGCGTTCTGTTTGCTCGTACTCCCACCGTCCCGCTTCGGCCTCCCGGTCGGCGATCTTGCCACGCAAGCTTAACTTGCCGGGAAATGGAAATGCCTGGCTTACGGTCAGCCCCCGGTAACTCGACGGATCGCCCTGCTGGACACTGAACGGAGTGATGTTTCCCATCCATCCGCCGGAAACCATCGGGTCCGGCAGCGAGCGGGCCTGGGGAGCGCGGGCTCGCTGCGCCTGGAAGCGCTCTGCCGCGCTCTTGATCGCCGGATTTCGTTCGAGCGCAATCGCCACCAACTGCTGAAGCGTGATCTCCTGGGTTGTCAGTGCGGCGTCTTTAGCCGCCGGCGTGGATGGGAGGCCGGCCGGCACAGATGGCGCAAAGACGTTTGAATTGGCAACAGGAGCGTCCACAGTCCCAGAGCCGTTCGGAGGTGCCTGCGCTCCGGCTGACGCGGTGCTCAGTACCATTGCGCCTGCCAGCACCCACGAGAATGATCCGCGGCGGCTATTCATGGCGGCCTCCCGCTGTGCCCGGCTCAGTTTCGCGAAATGTGGTGACTGCCGGTCCGTTCACTGATTCACTGTGCGCGAAGATCTCGTCGGACGCCCAGTCGAGCAGCTTGCGGGAAAGCGGCGCCTTGAGATCGAAGGTATAGGTGTCCCGGAATCCAAAAACGAACAGGTGATACGGATCTGGATTGGAAAGAGTCTGAAGATCGGCCCAGCGCCAGCTCCGGCTGTCTTCTTTGGACGAGGTCACGTAATCGATTCCATCCTGCCGGATGCGCAACACGCCGTTTGTGCCGGAGGCGAGCGCGCGATGGCGGACGGGAATCGTGGCGATCGCCGGAGCTTCCGCATTAGGAACGGCATTCTGGCAGGGCCGTGCCACCGCTTCGGCAACGCCTGCTGCCACGGCTGGAGGCAGTGTTTGCGTCAGGTCAAACCGATACTTCCGCTCACTTGGGCGATACAGGCTGCGATCGATAAAGCTTTCGAGCACCAGGCGATGAGGAGCGAGGAAAACAGTATGAATTTCCTCGAAAGTCCATCGACGGCTCCGTCCATTGCTGGAGCGAAACTCTACTCCATTCTGGTCGATCAGAAGGGATCCGTGATCGCCGGGCATGAGATCGGCGCGATGTATTCGCGCGGGACTTTCCCAACGGAGCGAGGCCGCCACGGGATGATCCGGCGGCGAAGCGGGCTGTCGCGCTGCCTGGGCGGCCATCGGAATCCCGCTCAGCGTTATGGCGATTGCCGACAGGAGGATGACGCTCTTGTATCGTGTCCAAATTCCAGAAAGCATAAGCAGAATCTCCGTACTCGGGGAACTTCGCCCTTCATAGCGAGCAGAAGGGATATGTTTTTTGTGCGAGCACTTATGGTTCATTTGCAGAGAACAGAGTCTCGGAACGGTGGCGTGAAACTCGCAGAGGCAGGAAGGGAGCTAGATCAGAAACGTGCAGAGAGAAGCGCGAGATGACAGGGAGAACGGTGGTCCATTGGGCAGCGGCGTCAGTCTGCGGTTGTCTTCAACCACAATGAATACACTGAGGGACTGGCTGTGCAGTGCCGCAATATTCGACCGGTTTACTGTCGCCGCTTGTTGAGCGAACGGGATTGCTCTATGAGACGTTGTGCAGCACACCGGCCTCGTGATTTCCAGCCCCGTCCGGGTAGCGAGCGTCGCGCCCGTCGACTTCGCCATCATCGGACACTCCGAACTGCAGCACTTCATGGAGTGCATCGCATGGCGGCAGGGCGCCACAGCCAGCACGGGCATCGCCGTAAGAGCTACGAGCAAACCTGCGACGAATTTGGCGAATCGCCTCATCTGTGTGACCCCATGATTCCGAGCGTTGTAACTGGCCGTCTGCGATATACATCAACCGCTTCTTCACGCTCTGCCCGCTCAGACATCGAAGGCCGCGAGGACGGCTCCAGTTTGCCCAATCCGGTGGCGGAAAAGATTATGAGGACGTGTGGGTCATGCTCTGGAAGCTGGACAAGCCACCGCATCATGGTCGGTTGGGAACGTGGTGCCATCTTCTCCCGCGACACAGCCCGCGACATCCGCTGCGTACGACGACTTGGCCCCGGCTTAGCTGGCCGTCCAGTCCTGCTGCCGCTTATAGGATGGTTTTCCACCAGCAGGTGAAAAGCGGACAGTGTAGTCGTGTGCGTCATGCGCCACACTAGAAGCATCTCGCTTGCCATTCCCTCAAATCCAGTAAATGACTCCAGAAATGAACTCTTACCGGGCATTGCGCACTCACTTGCTCCGAGCGGTCTTAGCCGCGTTGCCTCATTTCGGGCAGAGGTTGGAGCATTCAAGGCAATCCGCCATGGCGCTTACGAGGCCGTTTTCAGGACAAGGCGCTCTCAAAGGCCGGGTTCAGCAACGGCCGCAATCATGGTCATGACTCACTTTTTCCGGGATGAGCCGATGTGAGATGTTGAAGCGCAGAACCCAAATTGCCGGGCAGATAGGCGAAGATAGGTTCAGGAGGAGTGCGCTCGTGAATGCCAGCGGTCAGCGACGTTTGCGCGCAGCCGTCCTCATCTGCGCCATCGTGGTGGTGTCTCTGCTGCACTACCTCACGCCAACCAGCCACGTCCTGCTCCACCCGCTGCTTCAGCGCGCTTACTACATACCCATCCTTCTGATGGCTTTGTGGTTCGGATGGCGTGGCGGTCTTCTTGCAGCGGCAATTGCCGGAATCCTCTACCTTCCGCACATTGTCATGGCGTGGGGATCGAACGAGGAGTACAGCCTTGCGCAGTACGTCGAAATCGGCATGTTCTTTGTCATAGCCCCCTTGATCGGCGTACTTGCCGACGTGGAGCGCAGGCAGAAGCAAAAGATTCAGGAAACTGCTGTCAAATTGAGCGAGACCTACGCACAGCTTCAGGCTTCCGTCGAGCAGGTCCGCCGCGCCGACCGCCTCTCGGCGCTCGGAGAGCTGTCCGCAGGCTTGGCTCATGAGATTCGCAATCCGCTCGGCGCACTGGAGGGTGCAGTACAGATCCTGCAGCGGCCGGAACTGCCGTCGGAGACCCGCCAGGAATTCGCAGAGATGGCTGGCAAAGAAGTCGGCCGCCTCAAATCGCTTCTCACTCAATTTCTGGACTTTGCCCGGCCACAGATGCCTCAGCGGATTCTTACCGAGCCCCGCGTATTGCTGAACTCCATTGCCAGCCTGGCAGCCGAGACGGCGAAGCTGGCCCAGGTCGAGATCCGTGTAGAAGTATTGGAGACGGAGCCGATTGCAATCGACTCAGAGCAGATCAGGCAGGTACTGCTCAACCTCGTGCTCAATGCCGTTCAGGCCATGCCGGACGGCGGCCGAATTCTCCTGCGCTCGCGTCAGGCAAATGAGGCCATCCTTCTGGGGGTGGTGGATCAGGGGCCAGGAATTGCTCCCGAGAATATCGAACGCATCTTCGATCCTTTTTTTACGACCCGACCCACCGGCACGGGACTTGGTCTCTCAATTGCTCATCAGATTGTGCATGCCCACGGAGGGAAGCTCTCGGTTTGCAACAATCCCGACCGTGGAGCAACGTTCACCATCACCCTGCCTCTGGGAATCGCTCTGCCAGGAGCGAACCTGAATGGGAAGGTTCTCGAATGACGAAACCGACGATTCTGATTGTCGACGACGATCCTAGCCAGCGCCGCTTGGTTGAGTTCTGGGTTCAGGAAGACGGTTACCGCACGATCACGGCCGAGGATGGCATGGCAGGATTGCGCGCATTTGAGCAGTACGCTCCCGCTCTGGTCATCACCGATGTGCGCATGCCGGGCATGACCGGCCTCGATTTGCTGGTACGGATTAAGGGCGATAACCCGGATATCCCCTTCATTCTGATTACAGCGTTCGCTACCGTAGACGATGCGGTAGAGGCCATGAAACTTGGCGCAGCCGACTACATCCTCAAGCCTCTCAAGCCCGATGAGGTTAAACTCAGCGTGGGCCGGGCCCTCCAGCAAAAGGAGCTAGTGGATGAAAACCGGCGGCTCCGCGACTTCGCCGGCGACAGTTTCCGTTTCGAGAGCATCCTTGCCCAATCCCGCCGTATGCGCGGCATGCTCGAGATCGCGGCGCAGGTTGCGCGGCGCGATTCCACCGTGCTGCTGACAGGAGAATCCGGAACCGGCAAGGAACTGCTCGCCAAAGCGATCCATCAGAACAGCCTTCGAGCAGACAAGCCTTTTGTTACCGTGAACTGCGGAGCTCTTCCGGAGAATCTTGCGGAGTCAGAGTTATTTGGCCACCGCAAAGGTTCCTTCACCGGCGCCATCGCGGATCGGACTGGCAAGTTCGAGGCTGCCAACGAGGGTACGATTTTTCTGGACGAGGTTGGCGAACTCACGCTTCCCCTCCAGGTGAAGCTGTTGCGGGTCATCCAGGAGCGGGAGATCGACAAAATTGGCAATGCGCACTCAATCAAGGTGAATGTGCGTATCCTCGCCGCCACGAATCGGAACCTGAAGAACCTTGTTGAGGACGGTCAGTTCCGCGAAGATCTTTACTACCGGCTGAGTGTCGTGACCATCGAAGTGCCGCCGCTTCGCGAACGGCGGGAAGATATACCTTTGCTTGTACAGCACTTTGCGAAGCAGTTCTCTGAACGGTACGCGATCCCGGGCTTGTCCCTCACAGAGGACGCTCTGGAGAAGCTGGCGCAATACAACTGGCCCGGCAACGTCCGTGAACTGCAGAACGTGATCGAACGAGTTTCGGTGCTTGCGAAGAGCGAGAAAATCGGCGCCGACGAACTGCCCCCTGAAATTCGCATCTCCTCGTCCCGAATCGCTAACATCAGCCTCAAACTTCCGGAAGAGGGCATCGACCTCGAACAGGTTGAGAAGGAGATTCTGCTTCAAGCCCTCGAAAAGCACTCCTGGAACCAGAGCCAGGCAGCCAGATACCTCAACATCAGCCGGAAAACCCTCATCTATCGGATGGAGAAGTTCGCTCTTCTGCCGCCAACTCCCGAAAGCTTGCAGTAACGTCACAATCGTGTCTGATTGCGTCCGGCAACATAGAACCGGCGCGCTGCATTTGCGGAGATTCGTCACCGCGTCACGGCGTCGATTCCGCTCCATTCGGTCGGCGATCCTCGCTTAACGAAACTGGACCTTTTCCGGCACCCATTGCCCGATCCGAGGCGATGCCGGTCAAAAATCGCGCATGTCTCTTTCGGGGTCCAGACGCTCAACTATTCGTGAAATGAGACAGATAAGACGGCCAGGCGTCATTCTCCATGCTTGGCGTCCCGGATGCACTGAAAGAGGGCGATGTCATCGCACATCTGAAGATCGAACTCCTCCTAATCTGGTCCAGAAAATCCAGTCGAAATGCTGCTGGGGATGTCTATTTTTCCAGCAGACCCTTCACGGCGAGCGCCTGCGCAGCACGCCTCTCTTCAGTTACTGACCGCTGATAAATATCCAGCGTGATCCGGCTGTTGGCCTGCCGCAGGAGTTCCGGGACGGTCTTAATCTCTACTCCGTCCTGCCGGAGTTGATTCGGCAGGCCATGCCGGAACGAATGCCACCCGATCTTCTTCGTCACACCGAGACGCACCAATGCGGGCCGGATATGCCTCTTCAGGATCATGTCCGGGTGAACGGGCTGCTCTCCATTCTTAGAGATTGACGGAAACAGAAAATCATCGCTGGCCTGATAGAGCGAGGTCTTCTTCCAGCGCTTCAGCTCCGTGATAACAACCGGTGGTAATGGAACGGGCTTGTGCGATGCTTCCGTTTTGGTATCGCCCTCCACGTCGTGCCAGATCGACCGAGTGATTTGTGCGAGGCCGGCGTTAAAGTCGAGATCCCGCCAGCGAAGAGCAATGAGCTCCCCGCGACGAAGTCGCGTAGTCGCGGCAACCAGAACCATTGTCTTCTCGCGCTGAGGTAGCTCCTGTAAGAGATCCTGGAGTTCCTTTGGTGTCAGTATTTCTGGTTCGTGGAGTCGCGTGGCTGAAGCCCGAACTGCTGCGATTGGGTTATCGCGCCTTGAAGGAGCGCATCCGGCCGATATGCCAGCGCACTCTGCGGCGTCAGGTTCTGCCCTACGTGAGCTACACGAACCGCCACGCCTTGGTGCAGGAATTCATCCCGAACGACGACGAACAACGACTGTACGTCCTCGTGTCCGAATACCTGCAATCGGAGCGGCTCTATGCGCTGCCCGCCAGCCAGCGGCAATTGATGACCCTCATCCTTCGCAAGCTTCTTGCCTCATCGAGCTACGCCATCTCCGATACTCTCCTCGGACTAGCCAAGAAGCTTGAGGCCGCTGAACAGCAGCAGGCAGCTCTGAATTCGCCATCTGCCGAACTCGCTGAAAACTTCGAGGCGCTCCCGGAGATTGAAGACGAATGGCTCGAAGATGAGCCAGAAGAGGAAGCCGGGGCCGCCAAGGCTGTCCAGCAGCTCACTCCCGAACAACGAGAGGAGCTACGGCAGGAAAAAGAGAAATTGCGCCAATTCCACGAGCTCGCGAATAGCATTCAGAAGAACTCCAAGGGAGAAGTCCTCCTGATGGCACTTCGTATGGGATTCGCGGCAGCAAACAGAGCCCGGACGGAACAGCAAAACAGCGCGATCCAGCAAAAGGCGCTTATTTTCACCGAATCGCGCCGCACACAGGAGTACCTTCTCAAACTGCTGGAGGCTTCGGAGTTTGCCGG
>JAJXXG010001285.1 GCA_021781255.1 Acidobacteriota bacterium | reverse complement strand
CAATCGCCATCCGGTTACTCTTCGTGCCCACCAGATGCAGCGTGATCCAGTGGTTGTCATTCCTGGTTTCGTTGAGAAAAAGTGAGGGTGGAGCGCCGACGTTGAAAACGAGGATGTCGAGTCTTCCGTCGTTATTCACATCTCCCAAGGCTGTTCCCCGCCGGGATTCCAACGGGCCTGCATTTAAGTCAGTAGCGGCGGCGACCTCGCGGAATTTGCCGTTCGTCTCGTTGAGAAAAAGCTCGATGGGCTCGACAAAGGGCGGTTCTCCGGGCACTCCATTGAGCAAAGTCGAGAAGTTGCCCGAGGCTATGAAAATATCCTGCCAACCGCTGTTGTCGAAATCTGCGAAGTTTACACCCCACTTGACGAGCGGTAACGTGGGAGCGGCGATTCCGGCGCGGTCGGCAACATCGTGAAACTCGTTGTGGCCCTCGTTGATGTACAGGCTGGCCGGCTGGCCGGCAAAACGGGTCACGACCAGGTCGAATCTGCCGTTGTGGTCCAGGTCGGCAACATCGCAGGCCATGTTGCCGAAGGTTTGTCCCATTTCGCCGTAGGCCGTGCCTGAATAGAGGCCGATATCCTCAAAGGTTCCTGTCCTTCTGTTGTGAAAAAGAAAATTGCGGTATCCATCGTTGGTGACATAGAGATCGGGCCATCCATC
This sequence comes from Acidobacteriota bacterium, assembly GCA_021781255.1. The sequence goes on along the minus strand of JAJXXG010001285.1, from coordinate 6,238 downwards.
ACCGTCGAAATCTCCCCAACAGATTCCCATGCCGTGCGCCCTGTGTGTGTTCTGGACACCGGATTTGGCCGCAACCTCTTCGAAGGTTCCGTCGCCCCGATTGCGGTAGAGGAAGTTGGTTTCGCCCGGCATCGTGCCTGGCAGTTCGGTGAGTACGCTCTTGTATACCGTCCTTTGAGGGTCTGGAAGATGTCGGGGATCGGTGGAGACATAGCGGGCAACGTAAAGATCCACAAATCCGTCACGGTCGTAGTCAGCCCAGGCGGCTCCGGCGCTAAAGCCTCCGCCGCCAACACCCGCCTTTGCCGTGACGTCGGAGAATCTGCAGCCGCCTAGATTATGGTAGAGTACGTTGTGGCCGTAGCCGGTGACATAAATATCAGGAAGACCGTCGTTGTCATAGTCGGCGACGGCAATCCCGGTGGCCCAACCCTTGGTTGTCAACCCCGCAGCTGCGGTGACGTCCGTGAAGTGCGGTGCCTTCTCGTTGCCGTCCTCCCGATAGAGCGTGATCATAGGATCGCCGCCAGCAAGATAGCGGTCGATTGAGGAATCGTTCACCACGGCGATGTCTAATTCGCCGTTGTTATCGCAATCCAGAAAGGCAACTCCTCCGCCGCTCATCGTTTCGATGACATAGCGCCTGTCGAGATTTGTGTGAGGAATAGTGCGAAGTCCAACCTCCTGCGAAACGTCTCGAAAATGCGGCACAGAGGGTTGCGCGAGCTGTTTGGGCATGGCCACTGTGGGAGTTTGCGCGCTGAGCCTGCAGGCAGAGAAAAGTAGTACGATGCACTCTGCTGTTCGATTCCTCATCTTGCCCGGAATTCTAGCACTGCACAGTGTCTACGCCGCTGGTTGTTGTCGATGGGCATCGTATTCAAATCCCCATGGAGTACCTGAACGTTCAGGCGCAGCCCGTGTGAGCCTGTAATGACAACCCGGTGTTCAACGAACGCGCTGCGGCCGAGCTTATTGGAGTTTCCCCAGAATTACTCAAGAAATGGCGGCAACGCGACCAGGGGCCGAATTACATTCATTATGGACGAGGCGGCCGGTTCGGTACGAGTCAAGCAACATGCAGACTTTTCGAGCGGCCCACAGAGTCCAAATGGGTTCCGAACAATGACAGGCTCGAATGACTCTGCCGCTGATTTACGGTCTTGGTGGCATACGCTTTGCGACCTTGACCTCGTACAGGCAGTTCAATCCATCCAGCAGATCGGCATGAGCCTCAATGACCGGGCGCCGGGCTAAAAGCCATCTCATAAATGTCTGAGCAGCATCAGGACGCAGGCAAGTTGGACGAAGCCAAGGAAGTTTTCGACATGAAACTCCCAGCGAGTGACCAGACGGCGGAAGTTTTGCATCCAGGCGAACAGCCGTTCCACTTTCCAGCGGCGTTTGTAACGACGCAATGGACGGCCATCCCGTGTTTTGCCACGGTTGCCACGGTTGGGCGCGATCATCTCGATGCCATACTCTTCGTCCAGAGTCTGATCGAGAGCGTCCGAATCGTAGGCTTTGTCTCCGATCAGCCTTTCGGGGAGCTCGTCGAGGAAGCATCCGGCCAGAACAGCTTCCACAAGCTTGCACTCGGCAGGCGAAGCGCTTTCGACAGTGACGGCGAGAGGAAGACCATTGCCAGAGGCGATAGCGACGATTTTGGTGCCCTTGCCACGCCTCGTCGGGCCGATGGCGAAGCCCCTTTTTTGGCGCTCGCGAATGTGGCATCCACGAACGCTTCGTCCAAATTGAGCTTTCCTCGCTCGCGCAGAAGTTTGGCCAGCAGGCGCAACGCTTCTACCAGCTTGCCTTCTCGCACCCATTGCTGGAAGCGCCGATGGCAGGTCTGGTACGGAGGGTATTTCGAGGGCAGTTCGGACCACTGCGCCCCGCTGCCCAATATCGACAGGACTCCGTTCAGCACAGGACGGGTATCGTGCCACGGGCGGCCGCGATTATCCTCACGCCGCGCCGGACGCAGAACAAGCTCCATCAATGCCCACTGTTCATCAGTCAGTTCCCGGCGGCCTGCCATCGCGTACTTGCGGAGATGCCTTGAGCACCTCCAGTTTCGCCTAAATCAGACCGCAAGTTGTTTACGAGATAGGTTGGCTTAGTTGACATCCGTTTGCTGAATATCGACGGCTTAAGCCGGTAAAGGTTGTAGGCAACGCCGAGCAACAGAGCTTGGCGTGTCTGCGTGGCGAGAGTTCTTCCCGGTGCCCGCGCAGAGAGTTTGCGTTTTACCGTGGAGAATACGCTCTCAATCAGGCTTCGACGGCGGTAACGACGGCGCGAAAAATTCTCGCGCAACTATAGGCGAAATCCCGAGGCTCTGCGGCTGGTGAAGCGTTTTGCAGGAATGATGCTTTTGGCGCGCAGCTGTTCCCGACAGAATTGGTGATTGCGTTCCGAGTCGAATTCCGCGTCGGCCAGTACGCATCCGACAGGTGTATGTTGGTGAGCCTCGGCAACCAGCGAAGGCAAACTGGCGCAATCGTTCCATGGCGCCTGCCGCGCATTCTGCGCCAGGATCAACTGCCGTTCAACATCAATCACGACCAGCCACTTCAGCCAATGCCGCCAAGGCGTCGGTTGCTGCGTGTGGTGATGCATCCGGCGCACAAAGAAGGTGCTCACCGCACTCTGCGACAGGCCGGTTGCATCGATGGCTACTGTGGCCCGACCTCGCCACCTCCCAGGCACGCGCCGCACGATCTCGTTCATCACCCGCGCCACGTCGGCCAGATCGAGCCTCGCCAAAAAACGATGGAGGGTAGTGTAGTCAGGGACGGAGCACAATCGCAAAGCTGAACGCAGTTCCGCATGCTCCCTTAGCCGGACCTCAGCTTCACGAAAGGTCCAGTCCTCATAGCGCATTAGGCAAAGCACGGCCAGCAGCTGCGGCTGCGTAGACTGCCGCTTGCTGAACTTCGTGCGTTGCGCGGGCAAAAAGGCCCGACTGACTTCCAGCGCCAGTCGGCCAAACCGCACCAGTCCTACTTCAGCCATAATGTCGGCGAAGAGCCAGAACAGCTTCAGCTTAACCCCATTCCCTCCAACAAAATCAAACGTGTACCGAGGATGTCAACAGAGCCAGATAGGTTCTAGTGACCGGCTTGGCGCATGATATTACCCTCTTTGATCACGTTCATAGTAGTCTGTGTTACTCCTCCGGCTCGTCGAGCTATGACCGCCGAACATCTCAGCCATCATGTCTACCCGTTTTGCTTGCGGAATCCAGGGCAATCACCACAAAACGCCTGGCAATCGCCTTACACTGGAGCAGATCGTATCCCGCAGGGTCAACGTCTATACCCCGCCCCAAGAGGTACATCATCAGCCGGGGATAGTTCTTTGGCTCTCTCAACTCAGCTGGTGCCCCAAAATGCCTTGCTTGGTCTCGACAGGCTACGGAGATGACGAATTGTCCCCGCCACTTTGGCCGGTGCCCGCGGTCGATCCAAGTTTGTCCGGTTGTCAGGTCGGCATATTGTGTCGTCCAGAAAGAGTACCGTCTGCATACGCCCCTTCCGAAAATAACGGTCAGCACAAGGCGCCATGGTCCCCGCGGGGCCTTCCAAGCCTGTGCGAACTTCGATCAGAAATCCATGTCCGAGTAGATGAACCCCTTTTCGACAAGAGCACGCCGCCGCGCCTCGTACCGTGCCTGCGCATTTTCGTACGTGGGGCACCGCTCGGACTCAGTTTCGTCCCACATGATTTGTTGGTCGATCTCGCTCCATTGTGCATGGGCCTGGGATACGACGAAGCCGGGACGCCTGTCATTGTTCGAATCGTCGATCCGCAGTTCATAAAACTCCTGCCCGTCGAGCGGAGCGTTCGGATGGACCCCTCTTGAAAGTACTTCCTGCATTGCATCCATGATGCACTTCGCCGCCGGTCGTCCGCAACCGTCGTGTGGCTGTGCGAACCTTATTCGTTTGAGGACCATTTCTCTGAGCAATAGGATGCGGTGGGGAGTGTTTTCTTTGAGCAAACTATCCGGCAATCTGTCGATGAAAAGAGACTTTCTGCATTCACGTCACTTTGAGAGCGATGATGACAAGGCCCGGGAGGACTGCGACGCGATTGTAGAGTGGAAAGAAACCCGACCGGCTCCTGTTCATGCAAATGGTGCCACGCGCAGGGATCCAATCCGTCGATTGCCAATCTTTCTCGCCGACGACACGACGAATCGGTCGCGTGGTCTGCCGTGTGACTTCGGCAGGAGTCCGGTCGACGAGGAAGCGTGGAAGCGCGCATCGATGAAGGAATTTGCCACGTTCAGGCCATTGTGTTCAGCTTCGACATCATTTCCCGCATCGTGGTGAGGGCTTCATCGGCCCTGTCACGACAGCAGATCACGAAATCATCCGCATGATTGACGATGTACGCCTGCAGACGCTTTTCGTGCCCCAGCTTCTTCCATCCGAGCACGAACCGGCGCATGTACAAATTGCTGAGCAGCGGACTGAGCGGGGAACCCTGAGGCGTACCCCGACCTTCGTCCTGATTCCGCACGCTCCGACGCTTGTTTCCGCGCTCATCCGTTTCCTCGACTGGGGCTTCCAGCCACATCCGAATCAGATGCAGCATGGCCCCATCGACGACCCGGCGAGCCACCGACCGGAGTAGCTCGGCGTGCGGAATTTCGTCGAAGTAGCTGGATAGGTCTGCTTCTACAATTTGCCCATGTCCTGTGTTCATCAGCTTATGGACATGCCTTACGGCGTCCAGTGCGCTGCGGTCCCGCCGATAGGCGTACTGTTCCGGCTGCAGATCGACCTCGAAGATGGGTTCGAGAACCAGAACTGATGCCGTCTCCGCCACCCTGTCGCGGATAGCGGGTACCCCCAACGGCCGCTGCTTCTTCCCGTCCGGCTTTGGTATCCAGACTCTCCGCACAGGAAGAGGTCGATAGGTTCGATCCTCCAGTTCCCGCATCAGCTCGTCTAGCCATCGCTCCGCGCCACAAGCCTCGATGTCCTGGAACGTCTGGCCGTCCACTCCCGCCGCGCCGCCGTTGGCCTTGCAGCAGTCATAGGCGAATCTCAGAACATCCGGGCGGTACACCTTGTCGTACAGCGCATAGAAACGAAAGCTTGGCGATTCCTTCGCTTTTGCGTGCAACGCCATCTGCAACTTCTGAACACTTGTCGGGCTTGTTAGGCTCATCGCCAACCTCCCTGTCCTTCGTCGCTTCATGCGTTCGTCTTCAACTGAGGCCCCTTCCCTCCCCCGGCATTACCCGGCTTCATCGGTAATACGGACCTCTCCCCCACCCCAAAAGCGGCCTAGCCTGTCTCTCGCGAGCTGCCAGTTGATCCCTTGCTGCGATCACCGCCGGGGCTACCCGTGTTGCGCATGCTCCCCATTGCCTGCATGCCGCCGCCAACACCCCGGCAGGACGAATGAGGCCTGTTCGCTCGTGCTTCCTCATCCGCTGCGGACTTCCCACGAGTGTTGGCGGGTCGTCTCCTGTGTTATACGTTTCGAGGCCTGCTCAGCGTTCACTTCCGTTGCGGCCTGCACGCTCGCCAGGTCGCCAGAGCGACCCTCTACACCGAATGCTCCGACGGCTTCGTTGCCTCCACCGCCGCTTCGATTGCTACCGAGTGGAGCGAACCAGTTCCCGGGCGGGACTTGCACCCGCTGTGGACCAGCGCCTTTTCACGGCGCACAACACTGTAGCACTAGAGGCACCGACGTGAACCAGATTCATTCCCCTCTGCCTGCGACTCGGTGAAGATGAGCGGATTGTTGAATCGCCCTTTGTAGAAAAGTGCGCGCCGATGCGATTGCTTCCGGTAATGCGAACCCAAGGGCAAGGCCTGAGGCAATGCGGGTAGAAAGCACGCATCCTGTCTGGCGAACTTCGCTTCGGCCTAAGACCCGCACCAGCTGCTCCGTGATTCGAACAGCACACCGAGTGTAACGCGGATTTTGATCGTCGTAGAAGATGAAGACGGCTTGTCACCACATGTCCGGCTCCGCGACGGCTGGCGCGGCGATGTGGTGCTTCCCGGAGATGGCTGGCAACGAAGGGAAGCGCTCACTCAGTTTTTCATGAAGCAATTGCGATACAGGATCAGCCATCCGTATTGGGTTTTGCATTATAGAGGAGAGATTCCACGGTTCCTTCTTGATCTGACCAAGGCCTCCGCAACCATCACACCTGCAAAGCTCTTTGTGCAACATCGTGAAAATGAGAAATGAAAAACATATACGA
>JAJXXG010000235.1 GCA_021781255.1 Acidobacteriota bacterium | reverse complement strand
GTTGGATGTGGAAGCGATACCGAGCGTGCCATAGACACCGCCATTGCCATGGTTCACGTCGATGGTGTCAGCGCCATCAACCCAGGTCCACTCGTGGGATCCCGACGGTGGGGGTGGCGTGCCTCCTCCTCCGGTCGATGTTCCGGTGCTGCCTCCGCCGCAGGCTGAAACAAGAAGGGCCGGCAAGAGCAACAGGAGCGACGGGGCTAGGGACTTCTTGAACACGACAGACACCTCGGCTTGAGCAGGAGTTGCGCACGATTTTTGAAAGTGTAGTGAGAAGGGGGAGAAACTGGCAAATTCCTCGGTGATGTTTGCGTGATGGGCGCGGATGGCGTGGGCAGGACAGAGCGCGTATTGTATGTCCGTTTAGACTGTAGGGTTGGTGTGGGTTGCTTGCCCGGCATCCGGGAGCGCCCCGGAACGGAGTTCCCTTGGCAGAGACGATTTTTGATGTGGCGATTATTGGCAGCGGGCCGGGCGGTTATACGGCGGCGATTCGCGCGGGGCAGCTTGGGCTGAAGGTGGCGCTGATTGAGAAGACGCCGAAGCTGGGCGGGACGTGTCTGCATGTGGGCTGCATTCCGACGAAGGCGCTCCTCTTCAACGCCGAGCTGTGGGATCACCTGAAGCATGCGGGCGAGTACGGCATCGACGGCGTGGAGGGGCGCGCGCTGAACTGGGAGGCTGTGCAGAAGCGCAAGAGCGCGATCGTGACCAAGCACGCCAAGGGTCTGGAATTCCTGATGAAGAAGAACAAGGTGACGGTGATTCCTGGCTATGGGCGGCTGACGGGTGCGGCAAAGGATGGCGTGCATACCGTAGCGCTGACGGACGTGCCCGAAGGCGCGGCAAGCGAGGTTAAGGCGAAGAATGTGATTCTGGCGACGGGTTCTGAGGCGAAGACGATTTTTGGCCTCGCGCCGGATGAGCGCATTTTGACGAATATCGAGATGCTGAGCGTGACGGCGCCGCCGAAGTCGCTGATTGTGATTGGTGCGGGCGCGGTGGGCGTGGAGTTTGGCTCGATTTTCAGGAGCTTTGGAGCGGAGATTACCATCGTCGAGTTTCTGCCGCGGATTGTGCCGGTGGAGGACGAGGACGTTTCAAAGGAACTCACGCGCCTCTTCAAGAAGCGCGGCATCGACGTGAACACCGGCGCGAAGGTGGAGAAGATTGAGAAGACCGAGACGGGCGTGAAGGTGACATGGACCGGCGCGAACGGCAAGACGGTGGAGAAGGAAGCCGAGAAGGTGCTGGTGGCCGTGGGGCGCTCTCCGCGGACGGAGAACGTGGGGCTGGAGACGACGCGCGTGGAGTTGGAGCGCGGCTTTGTGAAGGTGAACGAGGCGCAGGAGACGGCGGAGCCGGGCGTCTATGCCGTGGGCGACATTGTGGCCGGGCTGCCGCAACTGGCGCACGTGGCCGGCATGAGCGGCATTGTGGCGGTGACAAAGATTGCCGGGCGCACGTACAGGCCGGTGCGGAAGGACCGCATTCCGGGGGCGACGTATTGCGAGCCGCAGATTGGCTCGGTGGGGCTGACGGAGGCGCAGGCGAAGGACAAGGGCTACACGGTGAAGGTGGGCAAGTTCCCGTTTGCGGGCAACTCCAAGGCGACGATTGTGGGCAGCCATGACGGCTTTGTGAAGATTGTGGCGGACGCGAAGTACGGGGAGATTCTGGGCGTACACATCCTGGGGCCACAAGCGACGGAGCTGATTGCCGAGGCGGTGGCGGTGATGGAGCTGGAAGGCACGGTGGAGGAGATGATGTTCACCATTCACGCGCACCCGACGCTGGCCGAGAGCATGCTGGACGCGTTTGCGGCGGTGGAGGGGATGGCGGTGAACGCGTAGAAGGGCACCATGCGCGCTGGCGTCAACACACGTTGAAACAAAGGTGCCGCGTTCGCTGCGCTGCATGAATACGGCACCGCAAATGCAGCTAGACTTGAAGAGGGCCATTCCCCGGATAGGTGTCGCACATGAGCAAGTTCTTCCCAGTAATCGAGCCGGAACTTCGCGCGTTCATCGAACGCCAGCACATCTTCTTTAATGCCTCGGCTGCCGCTGAGAGCCGGGTGAACGTCTCTCCGCGCGACAGGAAGTCGCTGCGCATTCTTGACGAGCAGACTGTCGTCTGGCTCGACCTTACCGGCAGCGGCAACGAGACCGCCGCGCATCTTCGCGCCGACGGCCGCTTGACTCTCATGTTCTGCTCCTTCGACGGAGCGCCGCTGATCCTGCGCCTGTATGGCAAGGGCCGCTCCATTCATCGCGGCAGCGAAGAGTACGCAGCGTTGCTCGCCGCGCACTATGGCAATGCCGAGCCGCCGGGCGCGCGCCAGATGACGCGGCTCGATGTAGACCTGGTGCAGACCTCATGCGGCTTCAACGTGCCAATGTACGAGTACGCCGGTGAGCGCGAAACGCTAATCCGCTGGGCCGAGAAGAAAGGGTCTGACGGCATTGAAGCCTACCAGCGCGAGAAGAATGCGCGCAGCATTGACGGCCTGTCCACCGGGCTGCTCGAAGCCATTGACCAGATGCAGGCCGAGGCAAAGCAGCACCCCGGCCAGTGATTTCTTGTCGCGGCCGCAACGTGTGGCCCGAATTGCTTTCCTGTTGCCCCGGGGTGCCAACGTACCGGAGGTAACGCCTGGGACAAGCGAACTTTGGTTTTGTCGATGAAGTAGGCCAGCGGCATTGGGCCCTGGTCACCTTTGCCGCGGGTGCGGATGGCACAAAGTGCCAATGGAGTTTTGGCGCCATCAGATTTGCAGCAACAAATACTTGCCAATGTGGTTGCTTATCGTCGAGGTTTGAGTCCATGTAGTCAGCGCGAACTGCGTGGATGGGTTTTCCCCCGGTTCGGATCATGCGGCGACGCTCCTGCGGGAGCCGGAACGGACGCGTGACTTCCCTGGAGGTTTCTGATGGCAGGGGTCTATCTGCGGCGCATTGGAACGGCTACGCCGGAGCACGACATCCACGAAAAGTTTGTTGCCTTTGCGGGCAATATGCTGCAGGATCGGCGGGCGCGCGCGATTTTTCAGCGCATGGCGGCGAAGTCAGAGATCCATCATCGCTTCTCGTGTCTGCAGGAGGATCCGACAGGAGAGGGCGCGGGATGCGATGCGTTTTCGTTTTACGGGAGCGGAAGTTTTCCTTCCACCGCGAAGCGCATGAAGGTCTTTGAGGAGTCTGCGCCGGCGCTGCTGCGCAAGACTCTGGATCGGCTTGCGTTGACCACGGAGGAGCGCAGCCGCATTCGCCATGTGATTGTGACCTGCTGCACGGGCTTTTATGCGCCTGGGCTGGATTTCGACATCGTTGATTATCTTGGTCTGCCGGACGCGACGGAGCGGACGATGGTGGGCTTTATGGGCTGCTATGCGGCCATCAACGCGCTGAAGCTGGCGCGGCACGTGGTTCGCTCCGAGCCGGATTCGAGCGCGCTGGTGGTGAATCTTGAGCTGTGCTCGCTGCACTTTCACGAGACGCAGGATCTGACGGAGGTCATCTCTTTCACTTTGTTTGCCGATGGGTGCGCGGCGAGCCTGGTGAGCAGCGAGCCGGGCGGGCTGGAACTCGACAGCTTTCAGGCGATGCGCATTGAGAACTCGCGCGACCTGATCACGTGGCGCGTGGGCGATCTGGGCTTTGATATGTTCCTTTCTACGCGTGTGCCCGCAACGATCGCCACGGCGATGCGTGCGCATGCAACTTCAGGCGCGGCGGGAACGGATATCGACCTGTGGGCGATTCATCCCGGCGGGCGCTCGATTCTGGATGCGGTGGAAGACGGGCTTGGCCTGCATCCGGAGGCACTGCGGATCTCGCGCAGCGTGCTGTCGTCGTTCGGCAATATGTCATCGGCGACGGTGATGTTTGTGCTGGAGAGACTGATGCAGGAGGCCCAGAGCGGCCAGAAGGGATGCGCAATCTCCTTTGGGCCGGGACTGACGGCGGAGATGATGCGCTTCCATGTGGCCTGAGTCTGATGCATTTCTGCGTCGCGCGCAGCTGACAGAGTGGATGGACGATCCCTGCAGCTACGCGGAGTTTCGCGCGTGCCTGCGCGACCTGACGCAGGTGAATCGCATCGTGTTTTCATATCGTCCCACGCTCCGCTGGCTGGAGCAATTTGCGTTGCGCGGGCGCGGGCCGCTGCACATTGTGGACGTGGGCAGTGGAGCGGGAGATATGTTGCGGCGCATTGAGGCCTGGGCGCGCACACGAGGCGTTGCGGTCCGGCTGACCGGCATCGACCTGAATCCCCATGCCGCGCAGGCCGCGCGTGAATTCACCGGATCAGACAGCGGTATTGAATGGGTGACCTGCGGAGCGTTTGAATACCGGCCGCCGGTTTCAATTGACCTGGTGATCAGTTCGCTGTTCACGCATCATCTGGCGGATGCGGAGATTGTGAGCTTTCTGCAGTGGATGGAGCGCACGGCCGCGCGGGGCTGGTTCATCAACGACCTATATCGTAGTGAGCGCTCCTACCATGCGTTCAAGCTGCTGGCGGGCGCGATGCGCTGGCATCGCTTTGTGCGGCATGATGGTCCGGTGTCGATTCAACGAAGCTTTCGAGCCGATGACTGGGCGGGGTATGCGCGGCAGGCGGGATTGCGCGATGCCACTTTACGGATTGAGAGCGCATGGCCAGGGCGGCTTTGCGTGGCGCGGGTGAAGCCGTGACCGGCACGCTGCAGCGCGAAAGAGAAGCGCTGATTGTGGGCGGCGGACTGGCCGGGGCTGCGCTCGGCATCCTGCTGGCGCGCCACGGACGGGCCACAGAGATTCTGGAACAACGGGCTGCGCCGCAGCACCAGGTCTGCGGGGAGTTCCTGAGCCGCGAGGCGGTCGAGTACCTGGAGCAACTGGGCGTGCCGCTGCGCGCTCTGGGCGCAGTTGCCATTCACGCTGTCCGCCTTCACGCGCGCACCACGATTGCCGCCTGCGAGCTGCCTTTTCCGGCGATGTCTCTTACGCGGCGCGCGCTGGACGAGGCCCTGCTTTTGCTTGCGGCACGAGAGGGTGCGGTGGTTTCGCGGGGGCGGCGGGTGGACGGGTTGATGCGCGGTGAAGATGGCTGGCGCGCCACGTTGCGGGACGGCGCAACGGTGACTGCGCCAACGGCCTTTCTTGCGACGGGCAAGCATGACCTTGCGGGGCACCGGCGGCCAGCGGGCAGGCAGAACAACCTCGTTGCGTTCAAGATGTACTTCCGGCTTTCGGCGGAGCAGCAGCGTGCTTTGAGCGGATGGGTAGAGTTGTTCCTCTTTCCGGGTGGGTATGCGGGTCTGCAGATGGTCGAGGAAGGCCAGGCCAATCTGTGTCTTCTAATGGAACGAAGCAGGCTGGAGCGCTGCGGCAGGAACTGGCCGGGGCTGCTGGCGCACGTGCTGCGCTGGTCAGTTGCGCTGGCAGAGCGGCTGGAGGGTGCCGAGCCGCTGCTGCCAAAGCCGCTTGCGCTTTCGTCTATTCCCTACGGCCTGTTGATGCAGACTGCGCAGGATGGTTTGTGGAGACTGGGCGATCAGGCGGCGGTTATTCCGTCGTTCTCAGGCGACGGCATGTCGATTGCGCTGCACAGCGCGCATCTTGCCGCGGAAATGTACATGCGTGGCGGCACGGCCGCAGAGTATGCTCGGAAGCTACGGCAGGGGCTCAGGCCCGCGGTGCAGTTGGCGACGATGTTTTCGCGGCTGATGGTGCGAGCGCCCGTGCTTGCGCAGGCAGTGCGCCTGTGGCCCGGCGTGCTGGCCCATTGTGCGTCGCACACGCGGGTTCCTGAGGAGGCATTATTGACGGAGACGTTTCACCTGCGGCGCAGAGACGCAGAGCCATGGTGAAGTCGAGGATGTTTCTCGCGATGCGATGGGTGCTGCTGGCAGCCTGTCTGGGCGCACTGGCGGGCCCAGCGCAGGTGCGCGCGCAATCTGCGAGCGTGCTGGGCGACTGGGTGGAGCCGACCGGCTCCGTTTTGCACATTGGGCGTTGCGGCAGCGATGTGTGCCTGTGGATTGTTTCCCTGAGCAAACATGCGAAAGCGCAGACGGACATTCACAATCCCGACCCAAGCCTGCAGAGCCGTGCGCTTTGCGGGTTGAAGATCGGGAGCGGCTTCATCTTGCGCGATGCCACGCACGCTGCGGACGGCACACTCTATGACCCGAAGACGGGCAAGACCTACCATGGGGCGTTGACGGCTGAGGGTGAAGAGCTGGATTTGCGCGGCTACGTCGGCATTCCGTTGTTTGGAAGGTCGCAGAGATGGACGCGGGCGGCAGGTCCTGTGAAAGGCTGCGCGCCCGCGCATTAGAGATCGGTTGACTGGCTGGCGACGAGGGCTTTGGCTTTGGCGATGAAGTCGGCGAGGGGCATGGAGCCCTGATCGCCCTTGCCGCGGGTGCGGACGCTGACCGTGCCGGCCGCTTCTTCCTTGTCGCCGAAGACGAGGATGTAAGGCGTCTTCTGGTTGGCGAGGTCGCGGATCTTGGCGTTCATCTTTTCGTTGCGGGCATCGGTTTCAACGCGCAGGCCGGCGGCCTTGAGTTCGGCTTCGACCTTCTTTGCGTATTCCAGATGGCGCTCGCTGATGGGGACGAGGCCGATCTGCACGGGCGCGAGCCAGAGCGGGAAGGCTCCGGCGTAGTGCTCGATGAGCACGCCGAAGAAGCGCTCAACGGAGCCGAAGAGCGCGCGGTGCACCATGACGGGCTGGTGGCGTTCGCCGTCTTCGCCCACGTATTCGAGCTCGAAGCGGGCGGGCAGGTTGAAGTCGAATTGAACCGTCGATAACTGCCAGAGGCGGCCGAGCACATCGACGAGCTTGACGTCGATTTTGGGGCCGTAGAAGGCGGCTTCGCCGGGGATGGTCCTGTACTTGATGCCC
>JAJXXG010000176.1 GCA_021781255.1 Acidobacteriota bacterium | reverse complement strand
TGCGCTCTTCTCCTTGTTGTCGACACTCTCCAGGGAAGAAACTCCATTCTATTCCTCTACGATGGCCAAGTCCCAGGGCGCGAGGGTAAGTTCCTGTGCGTGTGCCACCGATTTGCCATCCAGCAGATTGGTTCCTGCGCCATATCCGTAGCTTAGCTTCACCTCCGCGCCGGAGTAGTTGAAGTAGTAATGAACGCGCTTGCCCATGCGGTTCACGCCGTGCTGCACGTGGATGGCCGCCGGCAATTGCTGGTCGAGGCCGCCGAGTCCCGCTTGCTCCACAGCACGCTTCAGCAGAGCGGTTTGCAGCGCGTCAGAGACATACGTGCCCTCATACAGCAGCGTGCCTGCGCCGAACTGGTTTTCGGTTACGGCAGGCCATTTCCCAAAGAACGGATGGTCGTAGTACGCGAGCGGCTTGGCGTGCTCGGGCATCAGGAACTCAGCCCAGTACTGAACCTTGTTTCCATCGCCTACGTTGAATGGGTCGCCTTTCAGCGCGAGCGGCTTCTCCAGGTTCGAGAACTCCTGATAGCTGAAGCCTGCGGCCTCGCGCAGCGGCCCCGGCGCGCGCACCCAGCGCACGGCGGAGTTCTCATTGGCGAATCCGCTCTTGAACGTCATCACAACGTGGCCGCCATTCTTCACGTAGTCGGCGATGCGCTGCAGCAGTGCATCATCGGAAATGTAGAGCGCGGGAACAATCAGAAGCTTGTAGGCGGATAAGTCCTGCGTCTCAGGAAAAACGAAATCCGTGCCCACATTCAGGTTGTAGAGTGCCTTGTGCATCTGCTGCACCAGCGCGTCGTAGCCCTGGGGCGCGCGCGTCCAACTGAAAGTCGGAACAGGACCGCCGTAGGGCATAAAGCTGATGGCGTTGGCTGAGTCGCGGCTCCATAGAATTGCAACCTGATTGTGAATCTGCAGGCCCACGAGGTGAGGCCCGATCTTTTCAAGCTCATGCGCCGTGCGGCTCACCTCGGCGTAGGCGCGATTGGGTTCAAGGTCGTGCGACAGCACGCCCTTCCAATACGTTTCCTGGTTGGCGGCAATCGAGGCCCAGTGCCAGTACTCCACCATGTTGGCGCCATTCGAGAGATGCGTGTAGACGTCCTCGCGCATCTGGCCGTCGTACGGCGGAAACTGCCCCTCAGAACTCCAGCCGATCGTCTGCGCGTTGGTCTCGGTTATCAGAAAATTCGAGTGCTTCAGCGAGCGGGTAAAGTCGCCCTGGATGGATTGCACTGACCCGTCGTAATGGTCCTGCGTCGGGTGGTAAATGTTATCCGCCGGAATATCGAGGAACGCGGCGATGGACTCTTCATTTACGTCGTGCCTCATCATGCCGCCGTAGTCCGTGGTGACGAACTGCCGCGGTCCGGCGCACTCGCGCACCAGCGCCGCCTGCCAGTGCAGAAAGTCCGTCACGCGCATCTGGCTCCAGCGGGTCCACTCCAGTTTGTAGCCGGTGCTTTGCGCGCCTTCACGGGTTGGCAGGTCTTCCCATGTGTGGATGTTTTCGCCCCAGTAATTCAGGAACCATGCCTTGCTCAGCGCCTCCGGGGTCACGAACTTCTTTTCAAGGTAATGCTGAAAGCCAGTAAAGACGTCCGGGTTGGCCGCGTCGTAGCTGGAGGTCTCATTGTCGAGCTGCCAGCCAATCACGGTGGGGTTGTCCTTGTAGTGCGCGACGATGTGACGGATGAGCCGCTCGGTATAAAAGCGATAGGCCGGCGAGTCGGTATCCATGTTTTGGCGCATGCCATAGGTGCTCTGCACGGCTGGCCCGCCAAACGGGCTGGGGTTGAGCCGCTTCGCCAGAATCTCCGGGTGCTGATGCGCCATCCACGCGGGAATGGAGTAGGTGGGCGTGCCCAGAATGACCTTGATGCCAGCCTTGCCCATCGCGTCCACGATGCGGTCCATCCAGGCGTAGTCGAACTGGCCGTCCTCCGGCTCCCACAGGCTCCACGTTGACTCGCCCATGCGCACCACGTTGAGCCCGGCGGCCTTCATCAGGGCCACATCCTTGTCCAGGCGGGCATTCTGGTCGCCGGGCATGTACTCGTTGTAGTAGGCCGCGCCGTACAGCACGGTGGGGAAGTCGAGATCAGGGCCGGCAGGCTTGGCTGGCCTGGCCTGCTGCGCGCCCGCAGTTGCCCAGCCGACCGCCGCCAGCGCCGCAATCAGAAGCATGAGTCCGTAGCCGCGCAGTGCTTTTACAAAATGTTTGGGAAATCGTTTGCCCGAAAGCCCCATAGTCCATCCCCTCTCGACTTCAGACCTGAAAGAAACAGAAGGACTATGAAAACACTTCTATGCGAAGGTGAGCAAGACGACCTCGGGGCGCGTCCCCACGCGCATGGGTGGTCCCCAGGTTCCGGCGCCGCTGGATGTATAGACTTGCAGCGCGCCGTGCTGTTGCAGTCCGTAGGTAAATTTGCCAAAGGCCCGGCGCGTCACCAGGCTGAAGGGGAACATCTGACCGCCGTGCGTGTGGCCGCTCAGTTGCAGGCTTACGCCGGCCTGCTCCACCACGGCCAGGTGGTAGGGCACGTGCTGCAGCAGAATGCTGGCCGGTGTATCGCTAAGGCGCAGGTTCTCGAGCAGGTTCCGCAGGTGCATGGGATAGGTGGAGTCATGATAGGAGACGCCGACAATCGGAAGGCCATCGACCGTGACCCGTTCATTGTCCAGTACGTTGATTCCCCCGCGGCGCAGCACCTCAACGTAGCGTTGCCCGCCGCCGAACTCATCGTGATTTCCCAGCACGTAAAAGATGCCCAGCGGCGGCTTGAGTTCAAACAGTGGAGCTGCCAGTTGCGCGGGGTCATCCTTGCTGCCGTCAAAAAGGTCGCCGGGGATGAAGATGATCTCAGGCTTGAGGCGCCTCGCCATGCGCGCGATGCGCTCGGCAATGGGAGTGCGGTTGATGTTGCCCAGATGCACATCGCTGAAAACCATGGCCCTGCGTCCCCGCCAGGACGCAGGTATGTTGGCCATCTTGATGGTAACGCGGTGAATTCGAATCCAGCGGGCATTCAGCACGCCGTAGATGCTCGCCCCGACAGCCGCGGCGAAAAGGATTCCCGCCACATAGGGCCGTGCCGCCATCGCAACCTGCTTTGAGACCATCAGGCGCAGTGCAAAATCGGTAAGCCAGCTCAGGCAGGCCGCTACAAAAAAGAAGTTCAGCAGGCCCAGCCAGATCGCTGCGATCCGGTAGATAAGAGTCACAAACCAGTTGGCATAGCGAAGGCTTAGCAGCGCCGCTGTCATAAAGCTGACCGAGAGCAGGATGAGCGCGGTTTTCAACTCAAACCCAACCACCGAGCCCAGGGGCAACCAGAATTTGATCCACGTGGAGTAGAGAAACCAGTGGGCAAGGCACAGAATGATTTGAACAATGACAATGCCCAGCACAGGCCATGCTTTCAAGACCGGTTCTCCTCACCTCATTGTGGCATGAGAAGGGCGCCGGAGACGTGGCCTATGGATTTTGTGGTTCCCGTGAAACAATATTTCCATGGCAGATCTCGGGCGCGACAGGCTGGGCCTCTACATTTCGGTGCCCTTTTGCCGCTCCAAATGCACCTACTGCAACTTTGCCTCGGGGGTCTATCCCGCCAGTGAGCACGCGCGCTACATTGACCGGCTCATCGAAGACCTGGCGGACGCGGGGGCCTGGGCAACTCGCATGGGCGTGGAGCTGCCGCGGCAGGTGGACACCGTCTACCTGGGTGGCGGCACGCCCAGCCTGCTTGCGCCCGAGCTGATTTCGCGTCTCTTTGCAGCGATGCGGGCGGAGTTCGCCGTCGAGCCCACTGCCGAGATGACCGTGGAGTGCGCGCCAGGGCAGATCTCTGACGCTACGCTTGAGGCGCTTGTCCGCGCCGGCGTAAACCGGATAAGCCTGGGCGTGCAGTCGTTTATTGACCGCGAGGCGCAGGTGAGCGGGCGGCTCCACTGCCGCGCCGTGGTTCTGGACGACCTTAGACGCCTGCGCGGGGCTGGAATCGCGAACCTGAATGTTGACCTGATTGCCGGGCTGGCCGGCCAAACCTTTGCCTCCTGGCAGGAGTCGCTGTCGGTGCTCATCGACGCAGGCGTGCCCCATGCCAGCATTTACATGCTTGAGGTGGACGAGGACTCCCGGCTGGGCCGCGAGATGCTGGCAGGCGGCGCGCGCTACCATGCCGAACTCGTTCCCAGTGACGACACCATTGCGCGGATGTACGAGACGGCCATCGAGCGGCTGGCCGGAGTCGGGCTGCGGCAGTATGAAATCTCGAACTTTGCGCGGCGTGGACGGTCATCGCGCCACAATCTTCGCTACTGGCGGCGGAGGCCCTATCTGGGGCTCGGACTGGATGCCTCGTCCGCGCTGTATGCGCTTCAGCCTGAGACCTCGTCAGGGGCGCGCTACGTGCTGCGCTCCACAACTTCCGGCGATCTGAAAGCATATCTTGACCATCCCGAGGCGGCGGAGACGGCGTGGCTTTCTCCCGAGCGCCAGCATGAGGAGGCCTGGTTCCTCGGCCTGCGTTTGAATGCGGGCGTCAGGCCGGCCGATCTGCGGCGGGAGTTTGGCCGGGAGCCGGTGGCGCGGGCGCTTGCCGTCGTGGACCGTCTTGCCGATGATGGGCTCGTAACCTCGGACGGCAGAACGGTGCAGCTCACCGCGCAGGGGCGGCTGTTGTCGAACGATGTCTTCCAGCAGTTCATTGAATCCGTTGCGGAAGAGAGCGCCATTGCCGCCGGCTGAATCACCAGGCAAGCAACTCGTCTCCCGAACTGGGTGAGAGAAAGGCCACCGGTCCGGCCAGCGTTGGGGCGTCATTGCTGAAGCATTGAATGGACTCTGGCCCCGTGTCTTTTGCCTTTTGCAGCGCCTGCTCGGCCTCGCGCAGCACAACCACCGGCGCGCGCCCCTCGCTGGAAGCGATGCCGAAGCATGCAGACAGCCGGACCGACTCGCCCGCCACGTGGAATGGCGCGGCGAAAACTGCGGATCGAAGCCGTTCAGCCAGCAGCACGGCGTTTGCCGTGTCGCAGCCGGGCAGAACTGCCAGAAACTCGTCTTTGCCCGCCCGCCCCAGCAGATCATAGCTGCGCAGCACGCGCGTGGTCCTCTCGACGGACTGGCAAAGCAGTTCGTCGCACACGCCGTGATCAAGCCGTGCATTCCAATGTCCGAAGTCGTCGATGTCAAACAGCAGCAGGCACAGCGAATTCCTCAGCCGCTGCGCCCGGTCGGTCTCCCGAAACAGCATGGAGAGCAGCGTTCCGCGATTGTAGACGCCAGTGAGTCCATCGAACTGGGCATTCAGGGCAAAAGCCTCGCGCAGCCGCTCCAGTTCGCGCATCCTGAGCCACGTGCGCAACACCAACTCCAGCCGCATCCGCCAGTGAGCCGAATTGGGCGCGCGCGGGACCAGGTCGTCCAAAAGGCCCTCAGCCAGCCATTGCGTGTGCGTCTTGTTTGCTCCTTCTGCCAGCAGGACAAGCGGAAAGCGCTGTCCGCCCGCCGACGCACGCGCTTCCGTCAGCAACTGCCCCGTCTCCATGCCTGCCAACTCGGCGTCGAGCAAGGCCAGGCTGGGAGGCTGAGGCGCGGTCATGGCGAGCAGCGCCGCTTCCGCAGACAGTACAATCACAACGCGCGCCCCGGATGCAATCAGGACTGGCTCCATCGCTTCAAGAAGCGCAGCCTCACGCGAGGCGAGAAGAAAGGTAGGCTGCATATTGGCGGGCATCCCGTAAGTCCTCCACAAGGAATGCATCGACGCCGGGTAGAAATAATTTAGAGCAGTGCAGAAAGATTGTTGGGCTCGCGCACGAACTGACAGAGAGGGAAGTCCAGCGGTGCGAGCAGCTCGAAATCTCTCGATCCGCATCGCTGGAGCCACGCCTGTGACTCCAGAGAAATACCGCGGCGGGGGAATCCGCAGTCTTCGATGGACTCAGTCGACGAAGTCAACCTGCGGAGCGACAGAAATCACGCCGCGCTCGTAGCCGAGGTCCAGCAGCTTGCGGATGGCCTCGCGGCCGTCCGCGCCGTAGTCCAGCGTGCGCTCGTTTACATACATGCTCACAAAACGGTTGGCCAGCGACGTGTCCAGATCGCGCGCAAACTGCATGGCGTATTCCAGAGCCTGCTCGCGGTGGTCAAGGGCATGCTGGATGCTGTTGCGCAGCGCCTCGGAGATGATCCGGTGGGATTCGGCGCCCAGCGAGCGGCGGATTGCGTTGCCGCCCAGCGGCAGAACCAGCCCGGTTGTCTCGCGCCACCACGAACCAAGATCGAGAATCTTCTTGAGGCCGCTGGAGGAGTAGGTGAGCTGACCCTCGTGGATGATCAGTCCTGCATCGTACTTCCCGGCCAGAATCGCGGGGATGATCTGGTCAAACGGGACAGTCTCGGTCTCAATGGCCGGGTTGAAGACTTTGAGCGCAAGATAGGCGGTGGTCAGGGTACCTGGAACGGCAACCTTGATCCGGCTCAGATCTTCAAGGGTGAGGGGTTTGCTGGCCACGATCATCGGCCCGTAACCCTCGCCCACGCTGCCGCCGCAGCCCATCAGAGTGTAGTTCTTCTGCACGTAGGGATAGGCGTGAAAGCTGATGGCGGTCACGTCAAAAAAAGCTTCTTCCTGAGCGCGGCGGTTCAGTGTCTCGATGTCGCACAACGTGTGCGAGAACCGGTAGCCGGGAACGCGCACCTTGTTGGTCGCCAGGCCATAGAACATGAACGCATCGTCGGAGTCGGGGCTATGGGCGATGGAGATATCGATGATTTTTGGCGTGCTTGGCGTACTGGCCAATTCTGATTGCATGTTGCTCACTGGGTACCAGAATCCTTTCGACGAATCAATGCAACATAAGTTGGATGCGGTTATTGCACGCGTTGGC
>JAJXXG010000824.1 GCA_021781255.1 Acidobacteriota bacterium | reverse complement strand
TCAACGCGCAAATAGGCTCAACGGGATGGCATCGCCCATGGCCTTGTACCCGGCCGGGGACGGATGCAGATGATCTCCGCAATCGTAAGCCGGAAGCAGGTGGTCTGGATGCGCCGGATCGCGAACGACCTTATCAAAATCGAGAACGGCATCGAAGTGTCCCGGCGTACGAATCCACGCGTTCACGGCAAGGCGGTCTGCTTCGTTGGCCGGCTCCGGGTGGTAGTAGTCCGATCCCGTGTAAGGCGTAATCGTTGCGCCGATGACGCGGATGCCATGGGCGTGGGCCCGCGCTACGATCTGCTGGTACGCACCCAGAATCCGTTGCACCAGCGCGGCGTGTTCCTCGGGTGTCGCGTCCCCTTTGCGCGCCAGCGCGCCCAGGTCGTTGACCCCTTCCAGAACGATGAGCCAGCGCACACCCGCCGGTGCGAGTACATCGCGATCCAGTCGCGCAAGGGCGTTCGGCCCCAGCCCGTCGGTGAGCAGATGATTGCCGCCAATGCCCTGGTTGGAGACGCCGATGTTTCGTGTTGCGGGCGACTGCTGCAGGCGCCGCGCCAGCACATCGGTCCAGCGATCATTGCCGTTGGTCGTCGCTCCGTGGCCATCGGTAATGGAATCGCCAAGGGTAACTACCGATCCGGCTCCGCGACCGGCCTGCACATCGACCTCGGAGAGCTGGTACCAGTGGTCCACCCTGGCGGCGCCATCGAGTACGGGCGCGGCCACCGCATCGCCATGCACATAGTAGGAGGTGGCGCGCGATCCCGGATGGCCGGATTCGCGGGATGGAGGCTCGTCGAGATGGAAGGTCACCGCCAGGTCCGACAGCTGCGGGACGGGGTAGGGAATCGGATCCGACACGTACTCGGCACCCGGCGGCACCAGAACATCGCGCTGTCCGTTGAACGTGAGAGCGCGGTCGGTAGCGGCGTCGATTGTGGACGAGCCGGGGGCCAGCGGGTGGGCGATGTGTACCGCGGTGAAGTGCAGCGCCTCGGTTCCGAAGGCATTGGAGAGATGCACGCGCAGCATGGGTCCGCCCGCGGAGAGGTGAACGATCTGGCGCACCGTTGCATCGCGCAGGTCATCGGCGGGCAGTGCGTTCTGCGGCTCCGGGATCTGCTGGGATGTTCCCCAGGAGGCCACCCACGTGTTTTGCGGTTTTCCTTGTGCCGCGCATGCGGCTGCGGCAGCAAGCGCGAGGACGGGCAGCAGGACAGCTCGAAATTTTGGTGTGGAATGCATGGCGAAAGATTTAGTATGGGGCGCGAAGTAAATCGCTTTTTGCAAGCAAGCTTATCAGCTTGAGGGAGGGTTGCGTGCGGATTCGATCTGGAATATCTCCTTGCCTGGTGGGTTTCGCCGTGGCCTTGGCCGCCTCGTTGGCTGGCGTGGCGCAGACCTCCGCGCCCGCTTCCACCGCTGCACCGGTGACGTTTACCGCCGAGCAGGACCACCAGAACATGATGGACCAGCTTGGGATCAAGGCGCTGCGTCCGGGGCCAAGCGGGGATGAAAAGGCTCCGAACCACGCCAACTACGATGAGTCGCAGGCAAACCCGTACCCGAATCTTCCCGATCCGCTGACGATGCAGAACGGCGCAAAGGTTACGACGGCGCAGATGTGGTGGCAGCAGCGCCGCCCGGAACTGCTCGATATGTTTTCACAGTATGTGTATGGCCGCGTGCCGAAGGATGTGCCGGCGGTGAAGTGGACGGTGAAGGCCGTGGATCATGAGCGGATTGGCTTTAATCCGGTGGTCGCAAAGGACCTGATCGGCACGGTGGATAACTCGTCATATCCGCTCATCCGCGTGCAACTGCACATGACGCTGGTGACTCCGGCGAATGCGCATGGGCCCGTGCCGGTACTCATCCTGTTTGGCCGGGCGGGCTTTCCGGCTCCCAATGAGCCGTCTGGCGACGAACTGGAACGCATCAATCAGGCGTGGAAGGAAGTTCTTATCCGGCAGGATCCGTCGTTGCAGACTGTCCTTGAGCAGCACCCGGCGTGGCAGCCGGTCAAGGCTACACCGTTCCAGTTTCCGCAGCTGAATGAGGATGGCGGCCTGCCGAACACCTGGCAGTTGATTGCCGACGGATGGGGCTTTGCCCTGCTGGACCCTACGAGCGTGCAGGCAGATGACGGAGCAGGCATGACGCGCGGCATTATCGGCCTGGTGAACAAAGGACAGCCGCGCAAGCCGGACGACTGGGGCGCGCTGCGTGCCTGGGCCTGGGGCGCGTCCCGCGCGCTGGACTACCTTGGAACCGATCCGGCGGTGGATGCGAAACACGCGGGCATTGAGGGCGTCTCCCGTTACGGCAAGGCTGCGCTTGTCACGATGGCCTACGATCCGCGATTTGCTATGGTGCTTGTTGGCTCCTCCGGCAAAGGAGGCGCTACGCCGTTGCGGCGTAACTACGGCGAGGCGGTGGAGAGCCTGACCGGCGGCGAGTACTACTGGATGGCCGGCAACTTTATGAAGTATGGCGCCTCGAACGCCGTCTTTGGCGCCATGCACCCGGGCGACATTCCGGTGGACTCCAATGAGCTGATTGCGCTGTGCGCGCCACGGCTTACGTTTATCAGCTACGGAATTCCGGCGAAGGGTGATGCGCACTGGCTGGATCACGAGGGCAGCTTTATGGCGACCGTGGATGCGAGCCGCGTTTGGGAGTTGCTGGGGGCGAAAGGACTCGGGGTGCAGCAGGACTACCACGCTGCGAAGATGCCGCCGGTAAACCAGGGGCTGCTGGAAGGAAGGCTCGCGTGGCGGCAGCATGATGGCGGGCACACCGATGCACCGAACATGCGCTACTTCATTGCGTGGGCCGACAAGTTCATCGGCCACAGCGCGCCTCATCCGTAGCCTGCTGGAGCAAGGGCCGGAATTGAAGATGGCGGATTCGTTCTTGTCTTCAATTCGTGTACCGGAGAAGCCAGTGTTGTCTAAGAATGGGGACGCATCGAGTCCATGACGTTGCGCAGGGAGCGGACATCCTCTTCCAGCAGCTCATAGCGAAGGAACTCTGCGTCCTTCTGCTGTCCCAATCCGATGCCGCGATCGCGGTAGCCGGCAGGGCTCGCCACCGGCCTGCGCAGGGATGCGTGCAGTTCTGTGGCGCCGGTGGTTTGCAGCAGCTCTGCCGCATTGCGAGGATGGATGCCGCTGCCAGCCATGATGCGAATGCGGTTGCCAGCCCGGCGAACCAGGCGCGCAATCTGTTCTGCGCCGGATAGCGCCGTCGGCATTCCGCCGGAGGTGAGGATACGGTGTGCGCCGGTGGCGATGACATCTTCGCAGGCCGCTTCCAGATCGGGCGTCAGATCGATGGCGCGATGAAAGGTGACCTGCATGGGCTGGGCCAGCTTCACCAGCTCTGCCGTGCGCGAAATATCCACCTTGCCGTCTGTTTGCAGCATGCCGAGAACCACGCCATTGGCACCAAGGCACCCGGCATGGAGGATATCGGCCTGCATGATGTCAAACTCCTGAGGGGAATACGACACGTCACCGCCACGCGGGCGAATCATGACAAAGAGATCGATGGAGATGGCGGAGCGCACTGCCTGGATGAGCCCTGCGCTGGGAGTAATGCCGCCCTCGATCAGGTCGCTGCATAGCTCCACACGGTTTGCTCCGCCACGTTCCGCGGTCACCGCCGAGGCCAGAGAATCGACGCAGATCTCCAGAATCATGAGCCATCCATTCCGCTTCCGCCAGAGCGTCGCGGCTCAGGCGACCGATTCGAGCCGACTCGCCCTGAGTAGCTCTGATGGTTGTAGCGCAGGAAGAATTGTACGGGACGGCCGACGGTGCAGACGCGTTGCCGGAAAGATGGCTGAACTGGACGCACGAACTCACGGTCTGCGACCGTTTTGCGTTGGCTGAATTGCGGGGTGATTTGGTGGACCTGATCGGGATCGAACCGATGACCTCTTCCATGCCATGGAAGCGCGCTCCCAGCTGCGCCACAGGCCCACGTACGGGGGATGCAACTTCTTTATTGTCTCCGCTTCGGCGGGATTCGTCAAACACCCGGCTTTGATTGCATGTCCGGCGCATCCGAACGGGCAATGGCGGGGTGTGTGCCATCCTGCTGCGTCGCCGCGGCGAGGGGCTTTGGCCGCGGAGGAAACACACGTGACCGGGAACACTTTGGGGGGTGTCTGGTGTCTAAGAGAATAGAGCGCGTGGAACCGGAAGCCTTTGAATGGTGGTTTCACCTCCCGCGCATGTCAGGCACAGAATCTCCGCAGCGGAATCCGCCACGGGGAAGAGTGGTGGCAGTATGGCAGCCGAATGAACCAGCGTCAGGCGGACAGATGCCAAATGTATGTCTGGTGCTGTAAGGTGGGAGCACTCTGAATTGCAGGCGGACCTCACGATGGGTAATCTTGCCAGCGCGCTTTCGCTCCAGTCAGAAGAAGCGGCCCTGATTGAAGAACTTCAGGCCGGTTCTGATGACGCATTTGCATGGCTGATCGCGCGCTACCACCAACCGATTTACTCTTTGCTGGCGCGCACCGTGCACAACCCTGCCGATGCCGCCGATTTGACCCAGGAAGTCTTTGTCAAGGTCTTTCGAGGAGTCCATGGTTTTCATGGCGAGTCGTCCTTACGGACCTGGATTTACCGGATTGCTTTGAACGAAGGCTCCAACCAGCGGCGCTGGTGGCTTCGGCACAAGCGGCAGGAGATACCCATTGAGCAGGAGGTGGGTGAGTCGGACTCCGGCACCCCGGTTACGCTCATGGACATGCTTGTGGACCCTGCCGAGGGACCGTTTGACATGGTGATGCACGCGGAAAATCGGGCGCGGGTGGAGGCGGCACTGAACCAGGTGCCTGAACCCTTTCGCACCACGCTGATTCTGCGGGACATTGAAGGATTTGTGTACGAGGAAGTAGCGGAGATGCAGGGCGTGAATCTGGGAACGGTGAAATCCCGGCTGGTTCGCGGCCGCGCCTGTTTGAAGGCGCTGCTGCAGGCTTCGCCGCCGGAAGTGCGTTCCTCGACCTGCACGGGAGTCGGGTTGCCCCTTGGAGAGGAGGCGCGATGAACGGCTGCGGAGCTATCAGATCCAAATTCTCAGAGTATCTGGATGGTCGGCTGACGGGGCGCGAGATGCAGCGCATCGCCGGGCATCTGGAGAGTTGCCGGGAGTGTGCCGACGAATGGGCGGCGCTGAAGCAGACGCAGTCCTCCCTGGCGGCGCTGGGTCCGGTGCCTGAGCCGGAGGATCTGGTATTGCGCATCCGCGTGGCCGTGAGCCGCGAGCGGGCGCGCAGCCGCAAGAGTGTGCTGGAAAGCTGGCGCCTGGCCTGGCAGAATACGGTGGGTCCTTTTCTGCTGCAGGCGACTGCCGGTTTTGCGAGCGCGGTTTTACTGCTGGGCACGGTGACCCTGCTGGTGGGCATGTTTACGCAGCCCGAGGTAGCACAGGCCAAGGGGGATGAGCCACTGGGCATGGCGACCGCACCTCGCCTGCTGTATCTCTCCAGCGGAGCCGGGGATGACTCGATTCGGCCAACGTCCGGGCCTGTTGTGGTCGAGGCATACGTCAACGGGCAGGGCGAGGTGTACGACTACCGCATCGTCTCTGGTCCGACGGACGCCGACACCCGCTCACAGGTGGAAAACCTGTTGCTGTACAGCGTCTTTGAGCCGGCCCGCTTCTTCGGGCAGCCCGTTCGCGGCCTCGCGGTCCTCTCCTTCTCGGGCGTATCGGTGCGGGGCTGAGCGCGGGCCTGTTTGACCCTGCACGCGCGTCCTCAATAGACTTGCAGGCAGGGTTCCTGAATGCCGTTTATTTCTCTTCGATCTATCGCAACCGCCAGCGTCGTTGCCTCTTGTTGTGCGCTGGCCGCCTTCTCCCCGGCCTACGTCCGCGCCCAGAACTCCGACAGCAGCTCGTCCCACGGCCAGCAGAGTTCTTCCTCCATGCCGGTGGAGCAGGAGAAGGCTCCGACGCTTGTTGATCCCGCCGGGCCCACCATCTCGCTGGTCAGTTCGGAGCCGGTGTTTGTGATGGCGGCGGCGCTGAACGCCTGCGGGTACGACGAGGGGCTGGAGGACAGCGCTCCCATCCGCAAGCGCGTCCGCGAGGAGATGAACCAGGCGTTCGCCAAGAGCGAAGATGCCCGGGCCAAGCGCGACAAGGTGTGCCTTTACATTGCCCAGCACCGCATGACGGGCTCGGAGAAGGACATATCGCAGTACATCTCGCTGGCGCTCTATCTCAGCCCTCCGCCTGAGCTTGAGACGACGGTGGAGCTCCCCGAGATGCCTCCGGACTCTACGCAGGTGGTTGAGATTCTGCCGCTGCTTCGGGATTTTGTTGCTGCCGTGGATTTGCATGGCATCTGGCTCACGCTGCACCACGTCTACGACGAGGAGATCGACCGGCTGCACGATCCTCTCTCGCAGATGATTGTGAACACCAATCTGTATCTGAAGATGCCCGCTTCCACCTATGTGGGCCGCCGGTTCATTGTGGTGATTGAGCCATTGCTCTCGCCCAAGCTGGTGAATGCCCGCATCTACGGCTCGGATTACGTGGTTGTGGTCTCGCCGGTCAATGGCAAGATTCCGATGAACGACGTGCGCCACACCTACCTGCACTACATTATTGAGCCACTACTGTATGCGCGGTCCAACGCTATTGACCGCATGCAGCCGATTCTGAAAGAGATACGCGAGGCGCCGCTTGATTTCCGCTACCGCTCGGATACAGTGCCGCTCGTGGTCGAGTGCCTGATCAAGGCGATTGAGGCCCGCACGATGGACACC
This sequence comes from Acidobacteriota bacterium, assembly GCA_021781255.1. The sequence goes on along the minus strand of JAJXXG010000824.1, from coordinate 110 downwards.
GGAGTTCCGGTGTACAAGATTCCCGCCGGTGTGCAGCGTTCTGACCTGCCCATCTATGAGCGCCAGCGGCAGGCTTACCAGCAGAAGGTGGATGCCGTGCGACTGGCCAC
>JAJXXG010000589.1 GCA_021781255.1 Acidobacteriota bacterium | reverse complement strand
GACGCCTGCAGAACTCATGCGCGCAATCCTTAAGGCCCCGGTTGACCTCCTATGGAACGGCGGCATCGGCACTTATGTGAAATCCACCCATGAAAGCAATGTGGAAGTCGGTGATCGCAGCAATGACGCAATTCGCATCAACGGCCGCGATCTGCGCTGCAAAGTGGTGGGTGAAGGTGGAAATCTGGGCTGCACCCAGCTGGGTCGCGTGGAATACGCCCTCAATGGCGGCCGCCTCAACACCGACTTCATCGACAATTCGGCCGGGGTGGATACATCAGACCATGAAGTCAACATCAAGATCCTGCTCAACCTGGTTGCGCATGAAATGCGCTTTACAGAAACCCAGCGCAACAAGCTGCTGGCCGGCATGACTGACGAAGTGGGTACACTGGTGTTGCGGGACAATTATATGCAGGCCCAGGCCCTGTCCATGGCCGAATCCCAGGCAACCAAGCGCATCAACGAACATGCCTATCTGATGTACTCTTTGGAAAAATCCGGTGTGCTGAATCGCGGTATCGAGTTCCTGCCCAGCGATGAGGAACTCAAGGAACGCCGTTCAACCACCCATGGGCTCACCCGCCCGGAACTTGCGGTGCTGCTGGCCTACAGCAAGATTGCCATCTACAACGCCTTGTTGGCCTCAGATGTGGCTGAAGATCAGTATCTCGCCAATGAACTAGAAAATTATTTCCCCACGGAGTTGCGCAAGAAATACCAGGAGTTCATGCCCAAGCACCGGCTGCGGCGTGAGATTGTGGCTACCGCGATCACCAATAGCATGGTCAACCGTATGGGGCCGACGTTCGCACAACGTACCCAGGAGGAAAGCGGTGTCGGAATCGCTTCAGTGGCGCGCGCTTATACCATCGCCCGGGAAAGTTTTGGCATGGTGGCTATCTGGTCAGCCATAGAGTCATTGGACAACCATATACCGGCCAACGTGCAGATTGCCATGACGGTACAGACGGTAGGGTTGTTGAAGCATGCCAGCCGCTGGCTGGTGGACCACCTTCACGGCCGACTGGATATCGCCGCTACCGTGCCGCTTTACCGGCCCGGCATCGAGAAGCTAACTGCCAATATATCCACGGTATTGAGCGAACCTCAGCTGGACGTCTACCACCGCATGCAACAACAGTATTCCGATGTGGGCGTGCCGGAATTCCTTGCACATCTTATCGCCGCACTGCCAACCTTATACCCTGCTTTTGACTTGGTGGACGTGGCACAGAAAACCAAACTGTCAGTAAACGTGGTAGCACGTGTCTACTTCCACATAGGTCGTGAGCTGGGACTTGACTGGCTGCGCGGCCAGATCGAAACCCTCTCGGTCGATGGTCATTGGCAGGCAGAAGCACGTGCCACCTTGCGCGAGAACCTCTATCTGCAGCAGCGCTTACTCACGACCCAGGCTTTGAAAAAAGCCACGGACGAGCGTAACGCCATGGATCACTTGAATGCATGGTTCAACGAATACACCTCACGCATCCAGCACACACAACGGATCCTGGCTGACATGAAAAATGCAAATGTAGTTGATTTCCCCAGTCTGTCGGTCGCTATGCAGGAAGTCCGCAAGCTGGCACGTATCGCAGCTGGCAAATAATTCGTGACGATGGCGACGCCGGATACTACCGCTGACTATAGGCAACTGTTGCGCACGCTCTCGGATCGTCTTGTAGTTGCGCAGAAGCCCATCCGGATTCTTGATCACATAAAATGGGACGCGAGTATCCAGGCGGATTTCTTCAAATGTGGCGCCAAGGAATTACCCAGAGTCGATCGGGCATACTATGACAGTCGTCCACTCGGTTTCGATGCTGCCCTCAAGCGAAAGGAATTTCTTGCAATCGAGCTGGATATTGCCTCTCAGCTGGGTCTATACAATCCCCTGGGTGGGATCATGCGGCGCATGTGCCGCGAATATACCCAGGTAGTGCGCATGCTCGAATCCCGCGGTACAGCGGAATTTGCTGGTATCTCCCGGGAACTTTATGGCTCCGCCAGTGATGCCTTTCATGCTGGAGGCCCGACGCTCGCCGACCTAGGCAGACTACTGAGTGACGCCATATCGAATATCGACCAAAGTGAGTTGTTGAAACCAGCGGATAAAAATATATCTGGCGAGGATGCGGTCAAGATCCTGCAACAGCGCATCAACCAGGCCTATGGCGAGTCGGATGCCGCCATGCGTGTGATCCTGTCGGATGGCATCCTGGCTGACGCTGCCGCCGGCGCCGATTACATCAAGATCCGCAAGGATGCCCGTTTCAACGACCGCGACCTGCGGGTGCTGGAAGTGCACGAGGGCTGGGTACATCTCGGCACTACCTTGAATGGCAGCAACCAGCCGGTGTGTACGTTCCTCTCCAAGGGCCCGCCCTCTTCCACTATCACCCAAGAAGGCCTCGCGATACTCATGGAGATCGTGACCTTCGCCTCCTACCCAAGCCGCCTCAAGCGGCTGGCGAATCGGATAACGGCAGTGCACATGGCCGAACAAGGCGGCGATTTCCTGGATGTGTACCGTTTCTATCGGTCGCAGAACCTCGGCGAGGAGGACAGCTTCGCCAACGCCTCGCGCATCTTCCGCGGCAGCACGCCCACAGGCCAGCCTTTTACCAAGGACCTGTCCTATAACAAGGGCTTCATCATGATCTACAACTACATCCGGCTGGCGGTCAAGAAGGGCATGCTGCACCGTATCCCAATGCTGTTCTGCGGTAAGACCACACTCGAGGACGTACGCACACTGGCGCAGTATGTAGATGAGGGCATCATCACACCGCCGCGCTTCCTGCCGCCGCCGTTCGCGGACCTGAACGGTATCACCGCGTGGATGTGTTACTCGAATTTCCTCAACAAGCTAGATCTGGCGCGCGTCCAGGATGATTACGCCGCGATTCTCTGAATTCGACTGGGAATATTTACAGCAACAGATGACGGGAGCAACCGGAGCCCACTCGCATAGGTTCGTCATCATCCGTAGGGCGCTTGCTGCCCACCCTTTCCATGAAGGGCTGCGCTGATTGCAGCATGCTGGAACCAATAGCCCTGGCAGCACACCCCCCTATGTAGGCGACTACGGCCTGCTCTCGGCTACTTCACAGCTCACGCTCCAGCTCCATTGTCGCCAGATGGAACAAGACATGAGCTGCAAACCGGTAATGCCGGTGCCCTAAATACACCCCGGAGGCGCTCCTGTCCTGTACCCTCCATCGCAGGCGGCATACATCAATTCCGGTACCGGAGATACCCTGTCCCAACCCAGAGGCTGGCGGTCCCGAGTGGCCAATGGCCTGCAGGTACTTGGTGACAGCGGGGGTTTGCCTCTACAATTAGCCGCTCAAATCCATCCCATGAGGCTTTCAATGAAGACCACCGTACGCATTATCACGCTTGCATCTATAGTCGCCCTCGCCAGCGTAATGGCTACCGCCTGGGGCGCCGAATCGGTTGCCGCCCTGATCACCCAGGGCGAGTCCCTGATTAGCAAGGTCAATAGCAAAAAAGATGCATTGGATGCGGCTGTCAAGGCTAACAGCGATCTTGCGACCGAGGGTAAACAAATCATTGCAGAGCAGAAGCAGCTGGAAGCTGATATAGCCGCCTACAAAAAGACGAATGATGACATCAAGCAGCAGACGGCAGACTATCAGGCCAAGTGTAATGGCAAGCAACTCAATCAAGCGCAGTTTGCAGACTGCAAAGCTGAGAACGCGCAAATCAACGCTGCTATCAATGCCGCCAACGCACAGCCAGCAAAGCTGAATCAACGCCAGAACGATTTTCTCGCACGCGCTAACAAGTACAATGATGCAATCAAGACAGCGCCCAAGCAGGTAACTGCTGCCGACACCGCTTACCGCGATGCCTTGGCGAATGAATATGACTGGCTGGATAAGACCCGCACACTGATCCTTTCTCCGTCATTTCAGCCCTATGCCAAGAAAGCAAATTGCCCGAATGTAAAGAACCCGGCTAAGAGCGTTGAAGAGAATCTGAAAATCAGTGATGAAATCATCACATGTCTCAAGAAAGTGGCAGGTTCAAATTAGCATCCGGAATTAATCGCCCAAATCGGGTAGGGGGCGGGCTTACGCCCGCCGCCCTCCCACACCACCGGACGTGCGGTTCCGCATCCGGCGGTTCAAGACAGACACTGGAAGCGTCGGCAGGTATCCACCAACGAAACCAGCCCCAAGTGGTCGAAGTGGGACTTCGGGTAAGCAAGGTGCATGTGGCTAGCGCCGGCATTCCACCAGGGTCCGCGCCCGTTGGTCGCCGACTGCCACGCTCGCTCTCGCGTGAGTCCGCGCTTCATCAGAGCTTGGGCGCGGGTGAATACACGTTTCCACTGCCGCCAAAGCAGGCCGCGCAGCTTGCGTCGTATCCAACCGTCCAACTCCTCCAACACGTTCTTCACTTCCGTCAACCGGAAGTAGCTCATCCAGCCCCGCAGCAGTAGATTGAGCTCGCTGATGGTCGCGGCCAGAGTCCGTCCACGACCCGCACGCAGACACTCTCGTGCCTGCTCGCGCAGTCGTCTCAGGCTCTTAGGCGCTATCTTCAGCCGCGTCTCTTTATGCCACGTGAAGCTGTAGCCGAGGAACGTTCGTTCCCACGGCCGTGCACAGGCACTCTTCTCACCATTGACCGTGAGCTTCAGTCTCTTCTCCAGAAACCGTGTGATCTCGGCCATGGCGTGGACCGCTGCTGCGCGACTGCGCACGTACACGTTACAGTCATCCGCATAGCGGCAGAATGAATGCCCGCGCCGCTCCAACTCCCGATCCAGGTCCGTGAGCAAGATGTTCGACAATAGCGGCGACAGCGGCCCACCTTGCGGTGTGCCTTGTGTGCGCGGCTGCGTCAATCCCTCTCGCATCAGACCTGCTTCGAGATAGCGGCGGATGAGCTTCAGAACCCGTTCGTCCTTCACCTCCCTCGCCACCCGCGACATCAGGATGTCGTGGTTGACGTGGTCGAAGAACTTCTCCAGATCGATGTCCACGACCCACCGCTTACCAGCCCGCACATACCCCTGGGCGGCCTTGACCGCCTGCTGTGCGTTGCGACCGGGGCGAAAACCGTAGCTCGACTCGGAGAATCCGGGCTCGAAGATCGATTGCAAGACTTGCAGCAGCGCCTGCTGGATCAGCCGGTCCACCACTGTCGGTATCCCGAGCAGCCGCCTCCCGCCCGAGGGCTTGGGAATCTCGACCGCCCGCACCGCCTGCGGTAGATAGCACCCCGCCAGGACTGCTGCTCTCACTGTCGGCCAATGCTCCTTCAGCCAGTCTTTGAACTCGGCCACCGTGACGCCATCGACGCCCGGTGCACCGTTGTTCTCCACTACCCTCTGGTAGGCCTTCCACAAGTTGCCGCGTTCGACCACCGCTTCCAACCGCTGTGGTCCTTCCGCTTTGGTTCGCCCAACAGCCGCCGTTCGAACCTCAGCGCCCGTCGCGGCCCATGGCGGCTGCCGGCCACCACCTTCCGTGCGGGTCCCGCTGTCGCGGGCTTGTGCTTCATCGGTTCGCATCGAGATCTGTTGTCCTACTTGCGGTCTCTCATGTTCGGCCCTTCAGTGCGCGGCGCACCTACTATGACCTCTGCTGACTGCTGATGGCCCCTCCCAACGTCTTCCAACGCCGGTAGCCTTGCGCCAGACCGTCAGCTCTCCCCGGGTATCACGCACTCACCTTCACGCTTATGCCTGTCGGATCTACTTCATGGCGTTCCGTACAAGTATCGGGCTTCGCATCTATTAGCCTGCTCACCCCGCCACGCTGCCTCTATCCGCTTCCTGTTCGTCAAGCCAGCGCTTTGCCTACAGCTTCCTTGAGATCCCCAGTCACCCAGGGCACCCTTGCCGTTCAGCTAACACTTCCCCTTGCCGGGTGTGTAGAGGACTTGCACCTCCCAGTGAGTGCGCCCTGCCGGGCGCACTAAAAAGACGCCCGGTTTTCACCGGGCGTCTTTTTAGTGCGCCGCCATGGTTCCCTTCTCATAACTTGAGCGGGGCGAGATCCAAGTCCTTGAGTTGTGCATTGAGCGCTGGTATCTCGCTTGACTGAAGCTGTTGCCAGCGCTTCATGGCGTTATCTGCGTAGCCCACATAGAAGTTGTAAGTGTCTATGTAAGATTCAGGTGGCGCACGGTCCCCATCATCCACCTGGGTCGCAAGGTCAGCCAGTCCGCGATTGATGGCACCGAAACTGCCCAGGTCTTTTGGTTTATCCGCCAGTGTCGTCACCTGATGATCCAGCTTGTCCATGGACAGGAGTACCTTTGCATTGGCAGGATCACCCATGAGGCGTGACTTTAGCGCTGCGAGTTGTGTATGCAGATCCCTGAGAGTGGCGTAGGCAGCGTAACTTTCGTCCAAGGCTGCATCGATGCGGCGCGCCAGGCCGAGCTGCTGCTCCAATGCAGCAGGCGCCATGTGCATGCGTGGGTCCAAATTCACCTTCAGCGGCTGGCGGTAGATAACTCCGTTCACCGTCAATTCGACGCGGTAATCGCCCGGCAGGACGCGTGGGCCTTCCGGCACCACCGCTGTGCCCTGCCGGTAGAGGCCAGCGATTGAATAATCATACGTGACGGCCCGCGGGCGGGCGTAGCGCAGGTCCCAGACAAAGCGGTGTGCGCCTGGCGTGGACGACGGCGATTCGTCCGGTACCAGCCAGTCGGCACTGAAATAGCGGTTGGTCTTGAGTGTGGGACTCGCCGCGTCGCTCACATATGCACGCACCAGCCTGCCCTGGGCATCATAGATTGCGAGCTTGACTGGGCCATGCACATCCTTGCCCAGCCAGTAATCCAGCACCGCGCCCGTAGGCGGATTCTGGGCTGCAGGGACCTCCGGCGGAAGCGGCGTGTCCTTGTTGTTATTGTTGCGCACACGTATGGCTGTG
>JAJXXG010000719.1 GCA_021781255.1 Acidobacteriota bacterium | reverse complement strand
CATGTTCCAAACAGACATGTGGCCGGAAACTTACGTGATCGACCGCAAAGGCATGATCCGCCGCAAATTTGTCGGCGCGCAGGACTGGTCTGATCCCGAAATCCGCCAATACCTCAACAGCCTGTAGCAACCTTGATATCATTACTTCTATGACCACGGTTGACATTCTCTTCCGTTACGCCGGTCAGCCCACTGAGGCTGTCACCCTGGCGCTGGCCAATGCCCGCGAAGTCTACGGCATTCGCCAGATCAGCTTTGACCGCGCTGCCCAGACGCTCCGCGTCGAGTACGACGCCACGCGCCTCAACGGTGCCACAGTTGCCCGTCTGGTCCGCCAGGCCGGTTTGCAGATCGTCGAAGAGCTGCCGCTCATTCCCGCACAGCCGGAGCCCCAGCCCGCCACGGCTGGCTGACATCGAGTGTTTGCGCCACCGCGCAATCCCTGTTACTCTGAGTAAGGTTCTTAGCAGAACCAACCCAGTGCGCCCGTAGCTCAGCTGGATAGAGCGACTGACTACGAATCAGTAGGCCGGAGGTTCGAATCCTTCCGGGCGCACCATTTCCAAGACATTGAAAGCTTAAATTTTAATGGCCATCCTGAGATTGAATCCGGATGGCCTTTTTCAGTCCTGTGCGAGTCTTGTCCTGCAGGAATCAGTAGGCCTCCATACCAAGTCAAACGCAGTCATGCGCAGGGCTGCCTGTTCGCCTCAACAGCGAATGCGTCATGCTTCCCACATTCCCAATCCGCGCAAAGAGTTCGAGAGAACTTCATCGGTTCGGCTTCTGAAATTCTTCGTTCTGCGGGTCAAGCGAGCGCGCCTTATCGTAAGCAATTTGTGCGCCAGCCGCATCTCCCTTTGCTGCGCGGGCCCGGCCGAGATAGAAATAGGCACGCGCGTATTTCTCATCCAGTTTGATTGCCTGTTCGAACTCCTTGACGGCATCGTCGGTCTTCGACATCGCAAGCAATTCGATTCCCAGATCTACGTGTGCCGACGGACTGTTGGGAAGATTCAGCACGATCTCGCGGCATTTGGCGAGAGCTTCCTCGTGTTTACCGGCACTGGCCAGCGTATGCGCCAGCTCAACATGATACGTAACGGCTGTGGGGTCCAATGTGAGCGCAAGCCGGAGCTCTTTAAGCGAGTCGTCAAACTGTTGCAGCGCCCGCAGAGCTCTGGCCATTTCGAAATGAATGGACGAATCCTTCGGATATGACTCTTCTGCTTTGCGGAGCACCGATACCGCTTCTTCGGGCTTGTGCTCTTCGTTCAGCGTTGACCCCAACCATGTCATTGCGTTTTGATTGTTGGGGTTCAGTCGCAGCGCCTCTCGAATCGCAGCTTCGGCCTTGTCCATCTTCTTATCCCGATAAAGGGCTCGCCCGAGCTTCTCATGCGCAATTTCGCTATTCGGATCAATGCGAATAGCTTCCTCGTAGGCCGAAGCAGCCGCTGCATAGTCTTTCTTCGCGTATTGGAGATCTCCGAGTATCACGTAGCTGTCGGACTTGCCGGGCTCTGCGTGGATCAGCTCCTGCGCTGCTCGCAGGCCTTCATCGTAATCAGGAATCATCGCCAATGCGCGGACCATTCCCTTGAGCGCTTCTGGCATGCCCGGCTGGAGTTGCAGAGCCAATTTGTACTCATAGACCGAATCCGTATCGAAGCCCAGTTGCCGAAGAACCGCTCCCAGCCTTTCGTGAGCCGGAGCATAACCGTAACTGTCTCTGACCGATTTGCGCAGCTCTGCAATCGCTTCAAATCGAACCTGGTTTCGATCTGACTTGTATTTCTTCTTTTCTGCCGAGTCCATCAGGTCACAGCCATGCTTGTAGAATTTGTTGGCATCCTGCGTGGCCTGCAGCTGTTGCGCTTGAGAAAATTGGTCGAGCTCAAACCGCAGGCCGGCAATGAGTCCTCTCGTCGAGCCGTCCACCGTCCCCGAGGCCCAGAGTGCTGGATCGTCACGCTGAAAGGCCTCTCCACCCTCGGCAATCCAGATGGCCGACTGCACTCCGTGAAATTGCCTGCTGTATGTGCGCGTATCCCATTGGAAAACTACGACCACAAGATCCGCCTTTGACACTTCATCGACATATTGCATCCTTCCCCAGGTGCGCATCTGCTCGTAGATTTCCGACATCGCCGATTGCACGTCGCTGTACTTGCCGACCCCGAGGATCTTGTCGAATGCCTCCTGCTTTCCCGCTGTTCCCCTGCCGCGAAGCGTGTAGGTCTTCGCTTTTCCAATGACTTCAAAAGGTGGAATGTATTGCGTGGCCCGGGGAGTCAGTGCCGCTGAAACTGGGGCTGGGGCAACCGCTTTCGCAGTGCTCGCAGTCTCCGTCGCAGCCGGTTGCTTGGTTTCGCCGGCGACGATACCAGGTACGGCAACAGGCGCTGTCGAACCCGCAGGAGTCGCCTCAACCGCCGGCGCTCTCTTGTCCAGACTCTCCAGATACGCTCGAAAACTCCGGATTACTTTGGGTGCACCCGATGTCATGAAGATGCTTCCACTTGCCTCACCTTCCCAAAGCGGAAGGTCGCCTCGCTTGGGCAGTGGCCCTCCGGGAAAAACAACAAGCCTTGCGGTACGAATCGTCCCTCCGCCACCCGCTGCCCGATTGCCTTCAAACAGGACCAGCAGAAGATCCGCTTGAGAGGGATCTCCGATGAGTTTGAAGCGTCCCCAGCTCCGTATCTCCTTTTCAATCGACTTCTGCGCCTTCTGGGCACTGGGATTCAGCGCAATGCCAAGATCTGCCACAACTCCAACAGCGCCAACCACTGTCACCTTTCGCGCATTGGTCAAAATTTGCTCTCGGCTGATGCTCGGGGCAGGTGCCGCGGCCGCCGGCGTGCTTTGAGTCGCGGGAGACGAAACCTGTGCCTGCGCCAAAGCTGAACTCAAAAGCACGACGAACAAGATGTGCAATTGCATTCCCACCCCCTTGCGACAAATCCAGAGCAAATCATCCGTTGAAGTCGACCTGCACTGTGTTTTGTGCCCCTGCGAGCCCTGCAGTCAGTGCTCTACGTCACCCTGACTTGTGATGAGGATTCCGCGAAGCAATACTCCATCTGGCGATGGAATCAGGCTTGGGAGATTACGAGTGGGAACCGTACAATCCTGCGCAGAAGACCTGCGCCAAGGGGCCCCTGGCGCATTACGCCGGATTACCGTCCATCCGGGCGATACGCCCTGTCGAGAGAGAGGGGCCGTCGCCTCAGCGCAGATTCACAGAACCGGCAATCGGATGAAGAACAGCCCGTGGAATTGAGGTCGAGCGGCTCATCTATCTCTGACGAGGCGTCCCAGCAAGTCTTCAGGCAGTTTCGAAAACACCAACCGGCGCGCAAACCGCGTGTGTGCGGAATGCGCGCCGGTTCCGGGCTTTCGCGGGTCAGCTTAGAACTTGTACCGCAGTGCAAGCTCCAGAATGCGCGGATCGGCCGCACTGGTGATTTTGCCGTAATTGGAGTTGCCCAATGTGGTATTGGGATTACCCGGGTTGGTGTGGTTAAAGACGTTGAACGCCTCGGCACGGAATTCGAGGAAGTTATTCTCGCGGAAGTTGAAATCCTTGAAGAGGCTGAGGTTGTGTACCTGCTGGCCCGGCCCCAGGATCGTACCCGTCTGCGCATTGCCGTAGTAGCCATAGGCGGGATCAACAAAGGCCGCCTTATTGAACCACGACGGAGATGCAACCGTCTTTTTCCATGTCTTGGGTCCTTTGGTGGATGAACCCGCTACCTGGTCGGGCCGTGCCGCCAGCCCCTGGTTCGCCTCACTCAGGCCCGGCGAAAGCCACGTTCCAGAACGGAATGTCGAGATATCGTTCAAGCGCCAACCGCCCAGGACCATGCCTTTGAAGCCGTGAGCATCGCGATAGAACGGCAGTTCGTAGAGCAGCGTAAGCGCCATGGATTGCGGAAAGCTAACTGGGAGACGAAGAACTTTCAGGCGGTGGTTCGCGTTTCCGTCATCGGCAACACGCCCTCGCCCGCGCAGATTATGGCATCGTATTTCTGGTAATCAGCGCGCAACTGCAAACCCGTTCTCGCCTTCCGAGCCACAATGGCACTCCTTCGCGCTCTCGTAACGTCTCGTGACATTTCGGCTCGGATGTCACGCCCTGACGAAATCGACCGTGCAGAGCACGGAGTTGCAAGGATCGAGAAACGCCTAACCGTCACTGCCATTCCATGACTTGACACTCAACGCACGGGCCGCGATGATCCACTTGGCGCGTGCGCTGCAGAGCCGGTACAGGCTCGCCTCCCGCGCCACGGCGCAAGCGCCCGCACATCGATGCGGCAGTGCGCGCGAAAGGATTACGGCCCATGGCTCCCAACGGAACAAGCAGGCGAAACTTTTTGAAGGCTTCGGCCCTTTCAGGCGTGATGTACGGCGCGGGAGCCAGCCCCGCCTTGCTGATCGAACAGGCCGCAGCCGCCACGGAGCCGGCACGGCGGCCAAATATCGTGCTTTATTGCTGCGATCAGATGCGGTCGGATTTTGTCGGCGCTTACCGGGAAAACTCAAGGACGCAGACGCCGAACATCGACGGGTTGGTGGCGCGCGGCACAGCCTTCCAAAACGCGGTGACCAATCAGCCGTTGTGCTCGCCCTCGCGCGCCTGCATGATTACAGGCCGGTATGCGCTGGAGACAGGGGAGTGGAAGATCTCTATGGGGATGGACACAAGCCTGCCCACTCTGGCTACCGTGCTGCGCGAAGCGGGCTATACGGCGAACTTCATCGGCAAATGGCACCTGATGAAGGCCGACAGCAAGACGCACGCAGGCTACGGCTTTGTGCCGCCTGAGCAGCGCCATGGCTTCCTTGACCTGTGGGAAGGCGCAAACGAGTTCGAACACACCACGCATCCCTACTATGGAACCATCTGGGATCAGGACGGCAAGGAGATCACGTACAAGGATCAGTACCGCGTGGATTTCATCACGGAGCGGGCGGTGCGCTTTCTTCGCCAGCCGCAGGAGAAGCCGTTCCTGTTATTCATTTCGCAATTGGAGCCGCACCAGCAGAACGATGAGAAGCGCATGGTGGCACCAAACGGCTACGCGGAGCGGTACAAAAACCCCTTTGTTCCTGCCAGTGAGCGAGGGCTTCCGGGAGACTGGCAGGAGCAGCTGCCCGACTACTACGGATGCATTGAGAAAATCGACGAGTCAGTGGGAACAGTGCTGAAGACGCTCGAAGAACAAAAGCTGATGGAGAACACCATCTTTGTATTTCTGAGCGATCATGGCTGCCACTTCATGACTCGAAATACCGAGTACAAGCGAAGCCCGCACGACAGCGCGATTCGCATTCCTCTCATCTTTCAAGGTCCCGGTTTCCAGGGCCCGGTCAGGCGCGATGAAATCGTGAGCATGATCGATCTGACGCCCACGCTGCTGGCCGCAGCTGGCGCAACGATCCCGGCATCCATGAAGGGACAAAGCCTGCTCCCGCTGCTGGGGCCGCCGGTTCGACGGCCAGACTGGGACAACGTCGCGTACATCCAAATCAGCGAATCGATGGTGGGCCGCGCGATACGCACGCCGGAGTGGTGCTACTGCGTGGCCGACCGGACCAGCGATGGAACACGGCAGCCCGGTAGCACGCACTACGAGGAGTATCAGATGTACAACCTGTGCGACGATCCGGCGCAGTTGGTAAATCTCGCCGGGCGGAAGGAGTATCGAGAGCAGGCCGCACAGTTGCGCGCTCTCCTCAAGAAGCGAATGGTCGAGGCGGGGGAACCGGAGGCCGAAATCACTCCGGCGCGTCTTTATCCATAGCCGGGGGTGGGGGCGTACACCAGTTTTTGCAGACGCATGCCCATAGTGCTGAGCTATTTCGATTCCGCACTGGCGTCCCAATATAGACCGAAGGTTCGAATCCTTCCGCGCGAACCATCTCCCCCAGCCGCAACTCCCCTGCCTGCTTACGGCTTATATTCCCCGCCTTCTGTAATCTGTACCTCCGCATGCACCGGCAGCGCATCGCTCGACCCGCCCGCCAGCACGCGCACCCGCTCTTTTTCCACACGCCATACATGGTGCGGCGTATCCCAGTAGGCCAGATCGCGCGCCCGCAGCATCATCGTTACGTCCTTCACCGCGCCCGGCTCAACATGCACGCGCTCAAAGCCCTTCAGTTCCATTTGCGGCCGCGTCACCGCCGACTCCAGATGCTGCACGTACATCTGCACCACCTCATCGCTGGCACGGCTGCCGGCATTCTTCACCCGCACCGTCACGTTCACGCTGCCGTCTGCATGCATTGCAGGCGCGCTCAGCTTCACTCCCTCATAGGCAAACTTCGTATAGCTCAGTCCAAAGCCAAACGTATACAGCGGCTTCTCCTTGCTGTACATGTACGTGCGCCCGTGCAGCAGGTTGTAGTCCATCATCGGCAGCAGTTGCACATCGCCCGTTGGCCACGTCTGCGTCAGCCTGCCAGCGGGCGAGTAGTCGCCGAACAGCACATCCGCCAACCCGTGCCCCTCCTCCTGGCTGTTGTGCACCATGTGCACAATCGCCGGCACATGCTCCTCGCTCCACACAATCGCATAGGGAAAGCTCGACCGCAGCACCTCAATCGTGTGTGGATTCGCCGCCAGCACCGCCTTCACCAGCGATTCCTGCTCCAGCGCGATTGTTTTGCGATCCACATCCTCCTTGCCATTCGAGGGTGTCGGGCACTGGTCCCATCCCGCATTGCACTCCGGATGATTCCCCACCACAACAATCGCCACATCCGCCTTGCGCGCCAGTTCCGCCGCGCCCGCCTCATCCGAGCCGTCCGCGTAAAGCACCTTCACATTCCTGCCCACCGCCTCGCGAATCCCATCCAGAATGCTCACCGCATACGGCGGCGTTCCGCTGTACCAGTCCAGCAGCACCTGGTTCGTC
>JAJXXG010000678.1 GCA_021781255.1 Acidobacteriota bacterium | reverse complement strand
AGTTCGGATTCGGCACAATGCCATTGATTTCAATGGGTTGTATCATGATGCGCAAGTGCCACTTGAATACCTGCGCCGTCGGCATCGCCACCCAGGACCCGGTTCTGCGCAAGCGCTTTACCGGCACTCCAGAGCACGTCATCAATTTCTTCTTCTTCATCGCCGAGCAGATGCGCCAGTACATGGCCAAGCTCGGCTTCCGCACCGTCGATGAGATGGTGGGCCGCGTGGAAAAGATCGACGTCTCTGTTGCCGATGCCCATTGGAAGGCCAAGGGAATCGATCTCTCGTCGATTCTCCACATGCCCACGCTGCCCTCGCGCGTCGCCCGCCGCCGCACCACCAGCCAGGATCATGGCTTGGGCCCGGCTCTTGACCACGCTCTTATCGCCAAAGCCAAGCTCGCGCTCGAATCCCAAACCCCCGTCGTGGGTGCCTTCGCTATTCGCAACGTGCATCGCACCGTCGGTGCCATGCTCGGCGGCGAGATTGCCCGCCGCTACGGCTCCGCTGGATTGCCTGACGGCACAATTCACTTCCGTTTCCACGGCTCAGCCGGCCAGAGCTTCGGCGCCTTCGTTCCCGTGGGCGTCACGCTCGAACTTGAGGGCGAAGCCAACGACTACATGGGCAAAGGACTCTCCGGCGGGCGTCTCATCGCCTATCCGCCCAAAACCTCCAGCTTCCTGCCTGAAGAAAGCATCCTCGTCGGCAACGTGGTCCTTTACGGCGCCACCAGCGGCGAAGCCTTCATCAACGGCATCGCGGGCGAGCGTTTCGCCGTTCGCAACTCCGGCGCGACCGCCGTGGTTGAGGGCGTGGGCGACCACGGCTGTGAGTACATGACCAACGGCTTCGTCGTCGTTCTCGGTTCCACCGGCCGCAACTTCGCCGCCGGCATGAACGGCGGCTTCGCCTTCGTCTACGACGATAAGGGCGATTTCTCCACGCGCCGCTGCAACACGGCCAGTGTTGATCTCGAGCCGCTCGCCGATGCCGCCGATATCGATCGCGTGCGCGGGCTGCTCGCTCGTCATCGCGACCTCACCGGCAGCCCTCGCGCCGCCTGGGTTCTCGAGCACTGGGCCGACGCGCAGCCCAAATTCATCAAAATCTTTCCGCACGAGTACAAGCGCGTTCTGGGGGTTGCGCGCGCTACCGCAGTCTACGCTCCACCAACTACATCGTCGCCTCTGGTGACGGCAGCAACCGCGGCAGAGGTGCAACATGGGTAAGGTCACAGGATTTCTTGAGCTTCAACGGGAACAACCCACGCGCCGCAAGGCCGACGAGCGCATTCGCGACTGGTTCGAAATCTACGAGCCGTTCCCTGAAGAAAAACAGCGCGAGCAGGGCGCTCGCTGCATGGACTGCGGCGTTCCCTTTTGCCACACCGGCTGCCCGGTCAACAATCTCATCCCCGACTGGAACGATCTCGTCTATAACAACCGTTGGGAAGCGGCCATTCGCCGCCTGCACTCAACCAACAACTTCCCTGAGTTCACCGGCCGCATCTGTCCGGCTCCTTGCGAAGCTGCCTGCGTGCTCGGCATCAATCAGCCGCCCGTCTCCATCAAGCTCATCGAGCGGTCGGTTGTTGAAAGAGCCTGGGACGAAGGCTGGATTCATCCCGAGCCGCCCGAGCAGGCCACAGGCAAGCGCGTCGCTGTCGTGGGCAGCGGACCCGCCGGCCTTGCCGCCGCGCAGCAGCTCCGCCGCGCCGGCCACTCCGTCACCGTCTTCGAAAAAGCCGACCGTATCGGCGGCCTTCTCCGCTACGGCATTCCAAACTTTAAGCTCGAAAAGCACATCGTCGATCGCCGCATCGAGCAAATGAAGGCCGAAGGCGTCGTCTTCCAGACCAACGCGCACGTCGGCGTCAACGTCTCCGTCGAGTCGCTCACCGAAGGCTTCGACGCCGTTATCCTCTGCGGCGGCGCGGAGCAGCCCCGCGACCTCGCCATTCCCGGCCGCGAGCTGAAAGGTATCCACTTCGCCATGGAGTTCCTGCCCCAGCAGAATCGCCGCAACGAAGGAGAAACCGAGAAAGCAATTCTTAAATCGATGCAGGCCCCCGGCTCCATTCTCGCCACCGGCAAGCGAGTTCTCATCATCGGCGGCGGCGACACCGGCGCAGACTGCCTCGGCACCAGCCTTCGCCAGGGCGCTAAAAGCGTCCACCAGATCGAAATTATGCCCAAACCGCCCGAGGAGCGCGCCGATTCCACGCCCTGGCCGCTCTGGCCCCTGCAACTCCGCACTGAAAGCTCTCACGAAGAGGGCGGCATTCGCGATTGGGCCATCAACAGCGTCAAATTCACCGGTGACGCCGACGGACAGGTCAAGCAGGTTCACGCTGTCCGCGTCGGCCCGCCGCCAAAGTTCTTGCCAATCTCCGGAACCGAGTTCACCCTCGATGTCGATCTCGTCCTGCTCGCCATGGGCTTCCTCGGTCCCGTCAAGAACGGGATGATTGACCAGCTCGGCCTCGCGCTCGACCCTCGCGGCAACATCGCCACCACCAACTTCATGTCTTCGCGCCCAGGCGTCTTCGCCGCCGGCGACATGCGCCGCGGCCAATCCCTCGTCGTCTGGGCCATTGCCGAAGGCCGCAAAGCCGCCGCCGTCGTCAGCGAATACCTGTCCGCAAAACAGGAGCCGTTGCCCCGCGCCCGCCACTCCGCCGCCGTCAGCAGCCGCTAACACGCAAATTCGGGGTTACCTGCCGGCCTGCGCACGGCCTTGCCACCTCGCCATCGTGCGCCTGGCGCAGGGTGTCTGCCATTTCCCAACCCTCCTGCGCCCTTACTTGCCTTCACCCGTCGCATCCCTGCGCCGCCCTGTGCGGTGGTACCATCATCTTCAGCGTTGAATCTGGAGGTCCTGAAATGCCAAAGCTGCCAAAGAACTATGTTGGCTTGAAGAGCCGTCACGAGCGCGTCTGGACCGCGTTCGAGCAGCTCGCAGAGGCGTGTCATGAAAGCGGTCCCTTGGACGAAAAAACACGCCGGCTCGTGAAAATCGCTCTCGCCATTGGGGCAGGATTGGAGGGTGCCACGCACTCTGCCGTGCGGCAAGCGAAGGAAAGCGGCGCCTCTCAGCCTGAGCTTGACCAGGTTGCCATTTTGGCGATTACGACGCTCGGCTTCCCTTCAGCCATGCGTGCCTTGACGTGGCTGAACGACCACGGCCGCTCCAGGGCCAAATCATCGAAATAACCTGGCGGACCGCCAGGCTCCCCCACGCTTTCCGCCCGCCACAGCGCATGCGGAAAGCGTGGGAAACCACGAACCTCAACTCACCCGCTTTCGGTCGCAAGCTGACACGCTGACTTGCCGGCTCGCTGACCTGCTGACCCGCTTGCCCCAACCGCCTCCCCGCCCCGGTGTGCGAAACTGGGGTCTGTTCATACGACTGTGTTTGAATGATCGCGCTCATCATCAGGGACACGTAATGCCAGTTCTTCGTTCCGCCTTCATCGCACTCTCCCACAATCGTTCATTGCGCCGCTTCTGCGAGCATTCCACGCTGGGAAACCGGCTCAGCGCGCGCTTCATCGCCGGAATGGCGCTCGATGACGCCTTGCGCGTGGCAGAGGCAGTCAACCGCCAGGGAATCGCCGTCACCCTCGATTCGCTGGGCGAAAGCGTTACTTCTGAGGCCGAGGCGCACCGCGCCGCCGGCGTCTACCACAAGTTACTCGACGCTATTGCCGAACGCCATCTCGACGCCAATGTCAGCCTCAAACTCACGCATTTGGGTCTCACGCAAACAGATCTCGATCAATCGCGCGAGCTGGCCGAGTCCATCGTCACCAACCTCGTCCAGCATGCCAGCTCCACAGGCAGTTTCATCCGCGTCGATATGGAGGACTCGAGTCTGACGCAGGTCACGCTCGACATCGTGCGACGCATCCATGCGCGCGCCGGCTTGAACGGCGCAGTCGGGGTCGTCATCCAGGCCTACCTCTATCGCTCCCAGGCCGACGTCGAGCAGTTGCTTGGCGACGGCATCCGCATCCGGCTTTGCAAGGGCGCCTACGACGAACCGCACGCAGTAGCCTTTCCGCGCAAGGCCGAAGTCGACGCCAGCTACTTCACGCTCGCTAAGACACTTCTCGCCAGTCCCATTTATCACGCGCTGGCCACACACGACGAGTCGCTTATCGCCGCGATCAAAAAGTACGCCGCCACGCGCGCAATCGACCCCGGCCATTTCGAGTTTCAAATGTTATATGGAGTGCGCCGCGATCTGCAGCGCAAACTGGTGCAACAGGGTTATAAAGTGCGCGTCTACGTTCCCTTTGGCACGGACTGGTACCCGTACTTTATGCGCCGCCTGGCTGAACGGCCGGCCAATATCCTCTTTCTGGCCAAAAACTTCTTCCGTTCGTAGGGAAAAACCGCGCTTATTCGCCGTATTCCTAATCTTTCGTCCGCGCCCGCTTGCGCTTGCGGAGCATCGCGTGATCCCCGCAATCCCTGCAGAGCCAAGGATAGTACCCGAAGTGTGGATAGATTCTTTCCTGCATGAACCCCTCCCGGTAGACCCGGTAAACTCGGCCGCTGCCGCACTTCTTGCAGAAAACCAGGTCCTTGACGGCGGACATTTCAACGAGCTCCTCCGTCTGGACGCCCCGCGTACCCGCTCCGTGCACTTGAGTCTCCCCCCAAACACCCCTCAATTCCTGGGCAATTATAGCGGAACCAGAGTAGATGTATCCCGGAAGCACGTCAGCCAAGTGGCTTTTTCCTCGCCCGGGGTCCCCTGCGACAGATCTTCATCGCAGGGGTGGAAGTAAAAGCCACCCTTCACGGACTAACGCAAGGACACGTTTATTCTGGTTCCGCTCTAAAACGGCAATCCTTGTCTCTCGATTTCAGACCGGCGCAAGAGATTCGTTCTTGCCGCTGCAATCAATGTCTGGAACCTGAGTTACTGACTGACTCACACCATAGTGCTCCTGAAACGGATTTGCAAAAAAAGATGCCGCAGTGTGGCACCGTGGTAACTCTTGAGTAGATAACACAGGTAATTTCCTGGCTCAGACTCGGATTAGGCCCACAGCGTCCCCCGCATCCTCGGATTAACCTTTAAGCCGCATCAACCCCTGGTGGGCCAGATCTGCAACCGCCCTCGCCAGCGTCCCCGAGGCATTCAATGACTCAGGCCGCTCCAGGCGCACGCCGCGTTTGCCTGCATATTCGCGAAAAAGCCGATCCACGTCGAACAGAATCTCCACGTGATCACAGAGAAACCCGATCGGTTGCAGCATTACCGCCTTCACGCCTTCGCCTGCAACCTTCTCCAGGGTCTCCTCCACGCTCGGCCCCAGCCACGGCCCACCGCTCGCGCCCTGGCTCTGGAAAGCGAACCACCAACGGGAGATCTCCGGTACCCGCTCCGCCACCAATTCCGCCGTATGCCGCGCCTCATCCGCATAGGGATCCACGCCCTGCCCCGGCCATAGCCGCGGCCCGGCACTCGCGCCATCAGCGGGCGGAGCCTCAACCGTTCTCGTCGGAACGCTGTGCGCTGTAAACACAACCGGCACAGCCTCTCCAACCTCCGCACTGAGCTTGGCCAGCGCCGGCCGCAACCGTTCTGCGAATGCATCCGCCAGCAGCGGATTCGACGCCCACCCCTCCGTAAAATCGATCCGCAGACCTCTCGCCTCTGCTTCCACTGCGCGGCGATAAAGCCCCACACTCGTACGCGAGTTCTGCGGCGCCATGCAGATTACCGCAGCCTCATCGATCCCATCGGCGTGCATCTGGCGCACCACCTCCGGGATGTACGGCCGCCAGTTCCTCATCCCCACATACACCGGAACCGCATCGCCCGTTCCCTTGAGCTCCGCCTCTACCAGCCGTGCCTGCGCAAAGGTGATCTCCGTCAGCGGACTCCGCCCGATCAGCGCATACCGATGTTGAATCTCCTCCACCACCGCCTGCGGCAGCGGTCGCCCGCTCACCACGTTGCGCAGATACTCGGGAATCTGCTCCACCGTCTCCGGAGTCCCGTGCGCCAGCAGCAAGACCGCCTGTTTAGCCAAGCCCGCCCTCCAGCCGGAACTCGCGCACCATTCGCACCACGGCCTGCACATTCTCCACCGGCGTCCCCGGCACGATTCCGTGGCCAAGATTGAAAATGTGTCCCGGCCGCCCGTTCGCCGCGCGCAAAATCTCATTCACGCGACCTTCCAGCACCTCCACCGGCGCAAACAGGGTAATGGGATCAAGGTTCCCCTGCACCGCGTGCCCGTGGCCCACTGCGCGCCAACCCTCATCCAATGGTTGCCGCCAGTCCAACCCGATCACGTCAGCTCCGGTTTCTGCCATCTTCCCCAGCAGCCCCGCGGTCTCCACGCCGAAGTAAATTACCGGCACGCCCATCTCCTGCACTGCGCGAACCAGCCGCTTCGACGCCTCAAATGCGTAAGTGCAATAGTCGCTCAAACCCAGCGATCCTACCCAGCTATCGAAAATCTGAATCACGTCGGCGCCCGCCTGCACCTGCAGCCGGCAGTACTCCGTCAGAACCGTAACCAGCTTGTCTAAAAGCCCGCTCCACGCAATGGGATCGCGGTACATGATTTGTTTGGTGTTGATGTAATTTCGCGATCCGCCGCCCTCAATCATGTAGCTCGCCAGCGTGTATGGCGCCCCGCAGAATCCGATAATCCCCAGCCGGTCGCGAAAGTGCTCTGCCACTTTTTCAATCGCCTGCGCCACATACGCTAAGTCGTCGGCGCGGTCAGTGCGCAGTGCGCGCACATCCTCGGCGCTTCGCACGGGATGGTGCACCATGGGCCCCTCGCCGGCCTGAAACTCGAAGTCCAGCCCCATCGGCTCCAGCGGCAGCAGCAAGTCGGCAAAGATAATCGCTGCGTCCACGCCCAGCTTTTCCGCCGCGGTAATCGTCACCTCGGCTGCC
>JAJXXG010001120.1 GCA_021781255.1 Acidobacteriota bacterium | reverse complement strand
TTCGTTGACGCCACCGGCATTGACTGGGAGCGCGACCTGGACCAGGTGGCCATTGCCCTGCACCGCATGCCGGACCCCAACGGCCCCAACGGCCCCGTGGCCTATTCGCTGGTGCTCGTCGGCAAACTCACCGGCAGCCGCCTCAACGCCTGGCTCGATGCCCACGCCGCCTCGCGCGAAACCTACGCAGGCAAGACCGTTTACAGCATCCCGTCCGAGGGGCGCACGGTGCGCGTAGCGCAGATCGGCTATGACATGGTGGCCGTCTCCAACACGCCTACCGCGGAACAGATCCACTCCATCATCGACCGCCACCGCACAGCAGCGCTGCCCTTTGCCGGCTCCACCGTGCTTTCGCGCCACTACCACGAGGTGCCTCTGCTGGCGCTGGCGTGGGGAGTCGGCCAAATTGGCCTGCCCTTCTCCGATAGCGGAGCCATCAGCATCTTCGGCCTGTCGCTGCCATTGGAGGACGGAGCAACCATCATCGCCAGCGTTACGCCCACCCTGCCCCTGGCCGGTTCGCTGCGGCTGAGGGTGGAGGAAATCGCGCCCAACGAGCAGACCGCCGCCAGCCAGGCCGGAACGCTGACCACCCTGGTGACCATGGCACGCGGCTTTACCGCTCCGCTGGCTTCCAACCCTGCCAACAACGCGCTGAAGGAACTGCTGCGGACCGCTGAAGTGACCCGGAAGCGCGATCGCGTCGTAGTGACGGCCTCAATGTCTTCCTCCATGCTGGCCAACGCGGCGGAGGAAGAAAATTCCACGACAAGCCCGCCAACTCAGACCGGACAAGGCGCATCGAAGTAACCACTAGCTGGCTTCCCAGTCAATTTCCCGTCCACGGTCTGTACTCGAAGGCCGCCGGAGCTCTCTCCCAACCGCACTGCTCGCGGGGGTGAAGCAGCTCCCGGCGGCTTTGCTTTGCCCGGATGTTCAGCGCTCCTTCAGCCCCAGCGCATTCAACACCGCTGGGTCTACACGCGCTGGCTGCCCGTCCTGCTTCCAGACCACGCCAAAGCCGCCACGATAATCCCACATTGCCCAGCCGATGCCGTCGGCCTCCAGGGCAGAGCGCACATCGCGAATCCAGTTGGCGCGCGAAGCAGGGTCAGCAAACTGACGGTAAACTCCGAACTCATTGCAGATCAGCGGCACATTGTTTACCCGTCCCCATGCCGCCGCCTCGTCGATCAGCAGGCGGATATGCCGCGCGTCCCAGTGATTCAGCCAGTAATTCTCCAATTTAAACCTGCTTGCGGGGTCGGGCACCTGCTTCAATGACTCCGCCATGGAACTGTCCGTTGCCGGATAGGGAATGCCGTGCGTGTAAATCCACCACGGCTCGCCCCATCCCGCGCCCTGATGCGTAAACTCGTGCGGATCGTAGAAGTGGAAGTTGTAAATCACATTGCCGTCGGGCAGCGGATGCAGGGCCAGCAGGTCCACGATGTCGGAATAGTTTGTGGCGTTGGCGATGATGGTGTTGCGTGGCGCCACTTCGCGAATCGCCGCGCCTGCACGAGCCTGGACGCCGGCCCAGCGGGAGGGATCATGCATCACCGGCTCATTCATGATCTCGAAGAAGACCATGCCAGGGTCGCGCGTGGCATAGTGCGCGGCCAGTCGCCGCCATAACATCACGAAACGGTCGACCGCCTCATTGCTGTTGCTTGCCTGCTGCTTGTAGCTCTCCTCGGGATGCAGGTCGATCTGGACAGCAAGCCCATTGGCAAGCATGGCATCCACGGCGCGATCCAGCCTGCCCAGGAACTCGTCATTCATGCCATCCTGGCCGCGCGGGTTCCGCTCCAGTGCTTCGGGGTCAATGCTGAGCCGCACGTTGTCAAACCCCATCTTCGCCATCAACGCGATGTCGGCAGCATCCGTGTAACGATTGGTGCGCTCGGCAGAGTAGTCCCCGGGCGACTGCGCAAACCAACTCGAAGCATTGATGCCGTGGCGAAGGTGGTGCTCGCGGGCAAAGGCCGTCTGCACGCCCGCAGCGCGATCCTGCGCTGCAGCGGGCAAGACAAAGGCAAGCAAAACTGCAAGACAGCGAAGACGCGGCCGCATGGGAAGAACGCTCCCGTCAGATAGGGCTAACAAAAACCGGATAACGATATCACGAGAATGCCCCAGCGCGGCAGCCAGCGTGCAAACAGAAGCGGCTCCCCGCAGGAAGCCGCTTCTGCAATTCTGCCCCTTGTCCGGGCTCTACTTGCCGCCCGTTGCGCCGCCTGCGCCGTCCAGTGCTGCCTGCTCATAGGTGTTCCGCAGGTATTTATGTGGATTGACGGGCACATGGTGAATCCGTACCTCATAGTGCAGGTGCGGGCCGGTTGCACGGCCTGTCTGGCCCACGTAGCCGATGACCTCGCCTCGCGTTACACGCTGGCCGGGCAACACGGCAATTGCGGAAAGGTGCCCATACACCGTCAGCAGGTCGTGGCCATGGTCGAGCACCACTTCCTTGCCATAGCCTGCGCCCATCGACGACCCGCTCACTTCGCCGTCAGCCGTGGCGCGCACCGGCGTCCCAAAGGGCGCTGAAATGTCAATTCCGGGATGAAATGCCCCTTCGCCGTTCAGCGGGTCCTCGCGCTCGCCAAAGCTTGAGGTCACGCGACCTTCAATCGGCCACATGGACGGCGCATCAGCCAGCTGGGTCCAGTCGCCGGCAAAGTTGGGCGTGAGGCCGCCCTCAAGCGCGCGCGTAACCCGTCCGGACATGGCCTGGGCGCGCAGCGCATAAAACTGGTCGAGGGTGAGCTTCACATCCTGCTGGCTTACATCGTCCGTCAGAGCCAGGCTCTTGGGCGTGGCCGCTGTGGCCGGGCTTGCGCCCGCTGCCTGCCTGGCTGCCATCAGCTTGTTCTGCCGCAGTCCGTAGAGCGCCGTCACTTCGCTGGCCAGCGCGCCCAGCGAGGCTACCTGCACATCGCGGTCGTGCGCAATCTGCGCCATCTGCTTGTAGTTCTTGCGCAGCGTTTCGCGGTCCTGGCGAACCTGGTTGAAGCTTTCAGTTTTCAACAGCATGCGCGTATAGGAGCCGGCCAGGCCGACAATGGTGAACGCACCCACCAGAGAGGCCGCCACGAACCCGTACACGTAGTGAAGAGGCAGGGGAATCTTCCGCACCCGGCCATCTTCGTCTCGGGCGACGAAAAGAATGTAGTAGCGCTTCCGCAGCATAGTCCTTCTCTCACTCCCGCAGCTGGGGAAGGCTGCAATTCGCCAGGTACTCAAAGTAAAGCGAAAGGCGTATAGGGATCTCGCAAGAGCCCATTGAACCGCGATGAGCCCCGGAATGAGGCGCACCTGCTAGAACGTTTATCTAGGCTAACAAACGGCCCAGCGGAGGGTCAACGAAAACATCGAGGAAAATCCTTTGAAAACCTTGATTCAATCAGGGTTTCGAAGCCTCCCCCTGAACATCTCCGGCCGGCATCCGCCAAAATGCCCTATTCTCTATAGGATGCGCACCAGACGGGGAAAAAACGCCGAACCCGGCGGGCAGGGCGAACTGGAGCTGCTGCGTAAGATTCGCAGCAGAACGGCCCGCCCAGCCCCCGGCGGAGTGCGCCTGGGCATTGGCGACGACTGCGCTCTGCTGGCCCCGCGGGCGGGTGAGGAAATGGCCGTCACCACCGACCTCTCCATCGCCGGACGGCACTTCCGCCTGGACTGGCACCCGCCGGAAGTGGTCGGGCATCGCGTGCTGGCGCGCGGACTCAGCGACATCGCCGCCATGGGCGCTCGCCCCGTTGCCGCCTTTCTTTCCCTCGGCCTGCCGCGCGAACTCACCGTGGCAAAGGGCGGAAGGCCAGCCTGGATTGAGCGCTTTTACGATGGCCTGCTGGCCCTGGCCGACGCCCACAAGACCGTGCTGGCCGGCGGCGATCTTGCCGAGTCGCCCATTGCCCTTGCGGACATTGTGCTGATTGGCGCCGTGCCCCGCGGCAGGGCGCTGCTGCGGTCTGGCGCGCGACCCGGCGACCTGCTCTACGTAACCGGCAGCCTCGGCGGAGCCTCCGCCGGGCTGGCCAGACTGGCCGCGGCCGGCAAAGGACGCAGCCAACCACCGCGTATCCCAAAAAAAACGTGGCCTTTGCTCGCCGCGCATCTCTATCCGCAGCCGCGCATCGCGCAGGGCTTGTGGTTGCAGCGTCGCGGGCTGGCCACCGCCGCGCTGGACGTGAGTGACGGCCTCTCGACCGACCTGGCCCACCTGTGCGAAGAGTCCAGGGTGGCCGCCGAAGTGGAAGCCGCCGCGCTGCCCATCCACCCCGCCGCCACGCTGGCTCAGGCGCTCGACGGCGGCGAGGACTACGAGCTGCTTTTCACCGCGCCGCCCACCGCGCGCCTGCCCCGCGCAATCGCCGGTGTGCCGGTGACGCGCATCGGCCGCATTCTGCGCAGGAGGCCCGCAAAGCCGGCCATTACACTGGTAACGCCGGAAGGCTCGCAGCCGCTCGAACAGCACGGCTGGGAACACTTCGCGCAGGCGCGCTGAAAAACCGACAGGCAGGCGCGGTTCGCCCTTCCGGATCAACTGCCGAAACCGCGCAGTGCAGAAGAGTGCGTGTACTTTCGATTTTGCCTTCAAACAAGAGAGGCCCCCGCGCATTTCCAAACCGGCTATCATCAGGAGTGTCATGACCACTGGAAAAATTCGCGTGCGCTTTGCTCCCTCCCCGACGGGATTACTCCATGTTGGCAATGCGCGGACGGCACTCTACAACTGGCTTTTCGCGCGCCGCGCAGGGGGCGACTTCCTGCTGCGCATTGAGGACACTGACCAGGAGCGCTCTGAGAAACGTTACGAGCGCCAGCTGATGGAAGACCTGCTCTGGCTCGGGCTGGACTGGGACGAAGGCCCGGAAGGAGCCGACAGGCCGGCAACCGGCAACTTCGGCCCCTACCGCCAGTCTGAGCGCCTGCACATCTATGCCGAGCACACTCAGCGCCTGCTCAACGAGGACAAGGCGTACTGCTGCTTTTGCACGCCGGAAATGCTTGAGGCGGATCATAACAAGGCTGTCGCCGAGCAACGCCCGCTGGTCTATTCCGGCCGCTGCCGCGACCTCGGGCCCCGCACTGTCAAGAAGTATCTCGATGCCGGCAAGCCCTTCGCCGTGCGCCTCAGAATCGGCGAAGAGCCGCTGCGCTTCCACGACCTGGTGCGGGGAACGGTCGAGTTCCCCGCCGAGGCCGTCAGCGACCCCGTCCTGGTCCGCTCAAGCAACGACGGCCGGCCGGGCATGCCGGTCTATAACTACGTGGTCACGATCGATGACGCGCTGATGCAGATTACGCATGTCATCCGCGGCGACGACCACATCTCCAACACACCCAAGCAGGTGGCCATCTACAACGCCTTCGGCTGGCCGGTGCCGCAGTTTGCGCACCTCTCCACAATTCTGGGTGCGGACCGCGAGCGGCTCTCCAAGCGCCACGGCGCCACGTCGATCTCCAGCTTTCGCGAGATGGGCTATCTGCCCGAGGCGCTGGTGAACTATCTCGCGCTGCTTGGCTGGGGCGCGGAGGACGGCAAGACGGAGACCTTCACGCCGCCCGAGCTTACCCAGGCCTTTACGCTGGAGCGCGTCACGCCGTCGCCCGCCATCTTCGACTTCGACAAGCTCAACTGGCTCAACCGCCACTACATCAAGCAGTGCCCGCCGGCTCGCCTGGCTGCGCTCGCATGGGAGTACTTTGGCGGCTTCCTGCCAGCCAAAGACGAGGCAAGCGACGACGTCCTCTACTGGTTTGCGCAACTGGTTTCACTCTTCGCGCCCTCGGTCGACCATCTTGACCAGCTTATGGCCAAGGCGCTGTTCGTCTTTGGCGTTGACGCGGCGGCGGCGCGCCGCAACCCGGAGAATGCAGAGGTGCTGGCCACAGACTCCGCGCGCATTGTGCTCGGCGAACTGGCCAGCCGCTGCCGCTCCCACACCGGAATTGTCACGCCGGAGATTTTCAAAGCCTGGATGAACGAAATTAAGAGCGCCACCGGCATCAAGGGCAAGGACCTCTTCCATCCCGTGCGCATCGCTATCACCGGCACCCACTCCGGTCCGGAGTTCGACAAGCTGCTGCCGCTGCTGGCGCAAGGCGCGGCGATCAATCTCGGCGTTCTCAGCGTGCAGGATCGCGTCAAGCGCTTTGTCGGGGTCTAAACAGGTGGCCGCTCCGCTCGTTGACTTCAGCTTCCCTCATCGCTGGCAGGCTGAGGTGCTTGCGGCGCGACCGATGATTCTGCCGCCACGGCATTTTGTGTATCCCGCTGTAGCAGAAGAGGTGGAGCGCGGCGCGCTGGAGGTGATGGTGCGGCCTGCAGACGCACAGCCGTTCCTGGCCACATGCGCGCTGGGCTTTGGCGATGCGGCTGCGCCGACCGGCTTATGGTCTGCTCCCAATCCGGATGAGTTGTGCGCGGTGTCAGGCGGTTACGCGTACATCATCGATACCACGAGGCCGGAGCGCTTCACGATGATTGAGTATCGGCCGGTTCTGCAGGTACATCCGGTGGCCGCGCAGGGCCTGCTGCTCTTCGTCGGGCATCACGCGATTCTGGCGTGGGGCGCGACGGGCGAGGCGTGGCGGACGGCAAAGCTCTCCGATGAGGGCGTGACTGTTACAGGGATTGAGGGCTGCGTGTTGCGCGGGCTGGGATGGAACATGATGACCGATAAGGAGACGCCGTTTGCGCTGGACCTGAAGACAGGGAGCCTTCTCGCGGATGGCCCTGCGGCGTAAATGCCCGTGGCTGCTGCACAGTGGCGCGTAATTATCTGCAAGCCTTGTGTGGAAAACTGCAAATTTCTTCCCCCTCTTTTTTCGGGGGGGGGGGGGGGGGGGGGCGGGGGGGGGGGGGGGCCGGGGGGGGGGGGGACGGTTTGACCCGGGGGCATGGCGGAAGTTTTTTGGG
>JAJXXG010000003.1 GCA_021781255.1 Acidobacteriota bacterium | reverse complement strand
CTGACGGATTGACGATTGGACAGCCCTTTCCCAACAACATTATTCCGGCCAACCTGATCGACCAGAATGCGGTCCTTGAGGTGAACGCGGGCACATTCCCGAAGCCGAATTACAACAACGGCACGCAGTACATCGTGTCCATTCCGCAGCCCACAAACGTGCGGGAAGACATTGTGCGTATCGACCACGCCATCAGCAGCAAGTATCAGCTGATGGGCCACTATCTGCATGACACGCTGGACCAGAAGTACTTCCCGCCACTCTGGGGCGACAGCACGTATCCGACGGTCGGCACGATCATGACCAACCCGTCGTACTCGGCGGCCATCAAGCTGACGCAGACGTATACGCCCAATCTGCTCAACGAGACGGCCTTCTATTACAGCGGCAACAAGATCACCCTGACCCCGACGCAGGGGCCCGGCGGCGGTCAGTTTGTGCAGCCCAGCGGATGGAACGCGACGAGCTTCTTCCCGCTCGACAACAACCTGATGCATCGCTTGCCTGAGGTTCAGCTGCAAGGCTCGCCGATCAACGTAACCTGGAGCCCGAGCTACTATCCATGGAAGAACGGGTACGAAGGCTTTGACTATCGTGACGATGTGTCCTGGACAAAGGGACGTCACCAGTTCAAATTTGGCGCCGGCGTGTTGCACACCTACAAGAACCAGCAGCTGCAGTACAACACCAACGGCGTGGTTGCATTCAACTCGAGCAACTTCTCGGGCGACTCCTACATCAACTTCATGCTCGGCATGGCTTCCAGCTATTCGCAGTTGGAGTATCTGGCCGGCAAGCACTGGGTCAACAACAACTATGGCTTCTACGCGAATGACAACTGGCATATCGCGCCTAAGCTGGTTCTGAACCTCGGGCTCCGTTATGACGGCCTGCCCCATGCCTTTGAGCGCTATAACAAGTTCTCGAACTTCGTTCCGGGGCTCTACGACTATTCATTGGGCAACCCCGTGCAGGCGGACGGCACGCTGATCCCGTCGTCTCTTTCGACCTTCTCGGGAACTGGCAGCGAGCAGTTCTATCTGAACGGCATTCGGGAAGCTGGCGTGAATGGCTTCCCGCGTGGCAACGTCCAGACCAAGTACAACACCTTTGAACCGAGAGTCGGCTTTGCGTATGACATCTTTGGAAATGGAAAGACTGTGATGCGCGGCGGCTTTGGAATGTTCTTTGAGCGCGTCCAGGGCAACGATGTATACAACGCTGCCTTGAACCCGCCCTTTGCTTACATTCCCTCTGCCACCAACGTGTACTTCTCCAACCCGGACACCAGCGCGCTGAATGGGCAAACGACGTTGAACCATTTCCCGTCCAGTCTGACCAACATCCAGTACAACAACAAGCCGCCGGGGACTGCGAACTTCAGTCTGGGCATCCAGCGTGAACTCGCCCCCTCGATCGTCGCCGTTGTACAGTATGTCGGCTCCAGAGGTTACGACCAGAACAACGACAGGCAGATCAATACCCTGCCCCTGTTGGATGTGAACGACAGCTACACCACTCGTCAACTCGTCGCCACAGGCAAAATCAACCCCAACAAGTATCGAATCTTCCCTGGGTTCGCATCCATCAACCAGGAAGAGAACAAGACCAACTTCAACTACAACTCGCTGCAGGCTGGCTTCCGCGTTGAGAATCGCCATGGGCTCACCACGCAGGTTGCCTACACGTGGTCCCATCTTCTGTCGATTGTGGCTAACGACCTCAATGGCATCTCCAACCCGTTTAACGCGAAGTATGACTACGGTTCGGACACCGGGTTCGACCGCCGTCACATCCTGAACATCAGCTACGTGTATGCACTGCCGTTCTTCACGAAGAGCTCGAACCTGGCTGCGCGCGCGGTTCTCGGCGGGTGGTCGGTCTCTGGCATTACCTTTATGGAGAAGGGCCTGCCTCAGTTCATCCACTACAGCGGCAGCGACGTTCTCGGTTTGACCGCCGGCTCCAACCGCCCGAACCTGGTGTCAAAGGTCTCCTATCCCAAGAAGTTGTCCGGATGGTTCAGCACAAGCTCGTTTGCTGATCCGGTTGCTCCCTGGAATGGCGGCCCGAACCAGGGCTTTGGCAATGCAGCAAAGGATTCGGTCGTGGGACCTGGCATCCAGAACTGGAACCTGTCCCTGCTCAAGTCCATACCTCTCACAGGCGGCGAAGGGCCGAGCATTCAGCTTCGCTTTGAGTCCTTCAACACGTTCAACCACATGAACCCACAAGGCATTGACACCAACAACCACGACGGGAACTTCGGGCAGATTACCAGTGACTATGGCCCGCGTACCCTGCAGCTTGGTGGCAAGTTCATCTTCTAGAGTTGTTCCACATCAACCGGGCGCGGCAGAGCAGAATCTGCCGCGCCCTTTCCTTTTCTTGAGCAATCGAGCCTTATTGCGCACCGCACCTGCGGCAAGCGAAAATGGCATAGGAGTTGTGCGTGAAGCCGACTGTGCAAGTGGGAATGATTCTGGCAATGGTCCTGTTGGCGGCGACCAGCATTGCACAGGGTCAATCGGCCACAGCGACTGACCGTCAGCGCGATCAGGCGTTTTCACTGGAGCAGCAAGGGCAGTTGGCTCAAGCCGAGTCAGCCTGGCGCGCCTACTTGCAGGCACATCCTTCCAATGCTGAAGCATACGCGCACCTTGGCTTTCTCGAAGCGCGACAGCAGCACTACAAAGAAGCCGTACCGCTTTATCGCAAGGCGCTTGCGCTGAATCCCTCGATGCCTGGGCTGCGGCTCAATCTTGGTCTTTCCTTGTTTAAGTCCGGAGCTTTGAAGGACGCCGTCGCGATTTTCACCCCGCTGCTGAAGAGCGAGCAGCCGGGCTCGCCGGAAGCGCTGCGCCTGCAGACCCTGATTGGCATGGCCAACTACGGGCTGGGCAGCTATGCCGGAGCCGTCACTTATCTTAAGACTGCGACGGCCAGCGATCCGCAGAATCTGCCCCTGCGCCTGCTGCTGGCGCAAAGCTGTCTCTGGTCGAAGCAGTATCAATGCGTACTCGATGTGTACCACGAGATTCTGAATCTGAATGCGGAGTCAGCCGAAGCCGACATGCTGGCCGGCGAGGCGTATGACGAGATGAAAGACAAGGCCGACGCGGTGCTGCAGTTCCGCGCCGCCGTGAAGGCCGACCCCCGCCTGCCCAACGTGCATTTTGGCTTGGGCTACCTGCTGTGGAATCTGATGCAGTATGAGGAAGCCGCCAAGGAGTTTCAAGCCGAGATCGCGAACAATCCCGACCATGCGCAGGCCCTCGCCTACCTGGCCGATACTGACATCAAGCTGGGCCATAATGAGCTTGCAGCGCCCTTGCTGGAAAAGGCAGTTCGCCTTGACCCAAAACTCGCGCAGGCGCACCTCGACCTCGGAATTCTGGATTCCGATGCGGGCCGTCGCAGCGAAGCGCTGCGGGCATTCAAGACGGCTGCCGAGCTGAATCCCAATGACGTGAATGTCCACTGGCGGCTGGCGCGTTTTTATCAGGCTGCCGGGGAAAAGGATCTGGCGAAGGCCGAATTTGAGAAGACGCGGAGCCTGCAGAAGGCGGCGGACGAGACGATCTTCAGCAAGTTGAAGGCGGCTCAGGACAAGGGCAAGCCGGCAGAGACGCCTGCGGATGCGCCGCTGAAGAAATAGCCACAGGGGCTCGCAATGGCATTGAATCCTAAGTTCGTAGTTAGTTACTCTTGGTTTACCAGTTACGGAAGCTTTGGATTGCGTGGCGCTGGAGACTGGGATGAAGTAACTCCTTCGCCCTCCCGCACAACATAAAATCGGTCGGCAGGCAGATTGTTAAGGATGTCTACCTTTCCGTCCGGCCAAAGTACGCGAGCTTTGTCGATCCGCGGATGTTCGCCGAGGCCGAAGTGGAGGCGAAGGTCACTCTGCGAGAGATAGCTTCCGCCGCTGATGACCTCGCCTGTCTGTGTCATGTTGCCTGCGGTCACCTGCACGCGCGCATTCAAAGCAAGGCGGTTGCATTGAACGCCTTCGAGCTGGAAGCTGATCCAATGGCGCGGCGCGGCTCCTTCCGGGCGCAGGATCATCGGGCTTCCCACAAGATTTTCGACGACTGCCTCGAGTCTGCCGTCATTGAAAAGATCGCCGATGGCCATGCCGCGGCTTACCTGCGGGATCTGGATCGCCGGCCCGGCCTGCGTGCTGATGTCCTTGAACTTTCCGTCGCGCTGATTCAGGAGAAGTAACTTTGGCTGGCGATAGGTGGCGTGCAGAAGGGGGTTATCCATTTGCGGATACACATGCCCGTTTACGAGGAAGAAATCCTGCCAGCCCTCGTTGGTGAAATCGACGAAGGCATCGCCCCAGCCTACATATCCCTTGGTTGCCCGGGCGACGCCTGATGGAAGCGAGACATCCGAGAAGATCATGTTGCCATCGTTGCGATAGAAGGCGGCGTATTCGTTGTCGAAATGCGAAATCAAGATCGACATGTGGCCGGTGTGGAGATAGTCGCCCAGAGCAATGCCCATGTTGGCCTGTCGCGCGCCGTCCTCGCTTAATCCGACACCGGAGGTGAAGCCTGCATCCTCGAAGCTGCCGCGGCCGTTGCCTTGATAGAGATAGTTCGGCTGTCCGTCATTTGTAACAAGCAGGTCGAGCTTGCCATCGTTGTTGAAGTCGGACCAGACGGCGGTCAGTCCGAAACGATGCTCGGGGTCGTCGACGCCGGCTTTTGTTGAAACGTCGGTGAAGGTTCCGTTGCGGTTGTTGTGGTAGAGAGTGTCGGGTGACCCTTTCAGGCCGCGGGGTCCGCACTGGACATCGATTCCCATGTATTTGCAGGTGGTGCTGGAGCCGAATTGAGGCAGGTCGTCGAGACGGAAGTCGACATAATGCGCGACAAAGAGGTCGGCCCAGCCGTCGGCGTCGTAGTCGCCGAAGGCTGCGCCTGTGGCCCACTGCGTGTCGCCTGCCAGGCCCGCGGCCTTTGTTGCGTCTGAGAAGGTTCCGTCGCCGTTGTTGCGATAGAGAACCACGCCGCCGAAGCAGGTGACGAGCAGGTCGGGCCAGCCGTCGTTGTTGTAGTCACCGACTGAAGCTCCCATGGCCCAGCAGGGATAACCGACGCCGGCTTTGTCTGTTACATCCGTAAATGTTCCGTCGTGGTTGTTATGGTAGAGGGCGCTGCGCGCCTTGACGCCATGGAGCGCCATCTCGACGCTTTGCGCATTGGTGAAATAGATGTCGGGCCAGCCGTCGCGGTCGTAATCGATGAGGGCGACTCCGCCGCTCATGGACTCGACGATGAACTTTTGCTCAGAGCTTGAGACGTGGTTGAACTGGATTCCGGTTGACGCGGTGATGTCGACCAGTTCGGGATACGGAATGCTGCTGCGGTCAGGCTGCTGCTTTGCTGCGGGCGGCGCTTGCGCAAAGCCTGGCGCGGTCAGCAGGGAGACGAGAAGCAAGATGCTCAGGAGAACGCAGCTCATGCCGGAAGACGACGCGGCAGATTTGCTTTTCATGCGCCGACTTCCACGGATGAATCTCGTTCGGCCGTCGGCGCGAGAACTGTTGAGGCCTTTGCGGAAGAACATCTGCGCATACTGAAGTTTACCTGTGGAGCGGATGGCTGCGGGCAGGAGTTTTTGCGGGGGAAAAATGGAGGGTCGGTGGAAAAGGGGTCACGGATCAGGTGGAGCGCTTGCGCAGCATTGCGAAATGATCTGCAAGCATTTTGTGGAAAACGAAAATAAAAGGGGGGTAGGGGGGAGGGGGGGGGGACCTGGCGGGCACGGACCGGGGACATTCCTGACAGATTTCTACCGACGCAATTCCATTGTGCCGGATTGTGGGGAAATTATATGCAAATTGGAAGGAGGAAAGTTTGTGGGTGTGGAAGGCGCATGCCTGAACGAACAAGGCACTTGCGAGCTCTCATTGCGGCCCGCCCTTCGCCAACACCGGGCGAAAGGACGGGGCAACCCAGCGAGGAGTCCGGATGGGAAAGGACGGGCCAACCCGCCACAAACCCCTTTGAGACCGCGAGGTTCCAGTGACCGGGCCACCTGCCTTCCTACGTCGGTAGAGCAAGAAACTCCCTCCACTTGTCGAAATTGTCACTTGACGGGTCGTCTTCATACTGAGAAGGGAGCAAACCACGCATTCGATCATCTACGAGTTTAGCCGCGAATAGAGTTTCGAACAGACTGTCTGAGGCGATCACGAATTCTGGGGGTTTAGCCCTTACCAAAGAACTGTTGACCTCATCGATGGATGAATCAGGGGCAGACTCACCTACCAGCGATTTAGGGAACCAGATTGGCCAGTTGGGCTCTTCTTTAGTGCTGAGCAATCCCACAATTCTTTTGAAATCTTTGCTATCCAAAAGGGAAAAAGCATAGACTCTCGTCCCCTGCCTCGGGCCCCATGAAACGATGTCGAATCTGAATGCCAGGTCAAATCGCGCTGCCATGGCCCAACCTGACATTACTCCGTCATACCAATCACGCGCTATCGTCTCTTCAAAGACGAGGCGTGACAGAATCGGAAATGATAACTGAGACAGGAACATGACCGTCCTCAAATCTTAGGGCCAAAAGAGGGAATTGAAAACTTGAACTATAGTGTCGGTGACAGGTTTTGGAAGCACAACCGTCCAGTGATTGCGGCCTCCAGTTTTCACCACATTAGACGCACTCTCGACAGCAGATTTCGCAGCAGTCCCACCGGGATTCTTTAGATTCGGTTTTGTGGTAGTCGAAACTCCATGAATCCCGATCTTCTCTTCCGCATTTGCAGCATCTCCCGCAAGCTTTTCAAGTGTTGATTCTGGCAGGTGGCCCGGTCAAGTATTTCACTCCTAGTTCTCCCTCGATGGTTTGTGCCCCATCCAAGCCGCGTTTTTTGCGGCTTGGGTGGGAAAGCACGATCGCTCGCCTTCCCGCAAGCATACCCCC
>JAJXXG010000380.1 GCA_021781255.1 Acidobacteriota bacterium | reverse complement strand
GAACGGCGGCGGCATGGCTTTGGCCCAGATTTATAGCCAGTTGAACAATCAGGCTCTGATGCAGGGCTACCAGGATGTGTACATGCAGCTCTCATGGGCGTCGGTTGTATTAATTCTGCTGGCCTTCATGTTGAGCAACAAAAGGCCCGACTCGGCCGCAGGCGGCGGAGCGATCCACTAGATTGACCCACTGCCCTGTGCCGGTTTTCATAGCTCTTTTCGCAAGATCGGCCTATAATTCCTCGCAGAATTCAACCGACATCAAGATGCCATTTCTTTGACATCTGCCGAGGAGACTGTGATGTTGAAGTCATTCCTGCTGGTTATTGCAGTGGCCCTAATTGCCCTCGCCGCCACCTCCGGGCAAGGCCGCGGTGCGCAAGAGGCCGCGCCCACCCCCGCTCCTGCACCAACGCCGACCGCTGCGCCCGCGCAGCCGGCAGTACCGGTGAAAAATCCCGTAAAGCCGACAGCTGAATCGCAGGCAAAGGCGAAGAGCCTGTATCAGATCGACTGCGCCCTGTGCCACGGAGATAACGGCAACGGCAAAACCGATGTGGCTACCAGCATGAACCTCACTCTCAGCGATTGGACGGATCCGAAATCTCTTGCCGGCAAGGCGGACTGGGAACTGTTCAACATCACGCGCGATGGCAAGGGCCAGATGCCCGCCGAGGGCCAGGGCCGCGCCACCGATACTGAAGTCTGGAACCTTGTCATCTATATTCGTTCGCTGTCGCCGCCGCCGCCGGCCACTTCCAAGAAATAGGTGACGGAGCAAAAGGGCGTAGGGCCCTGCTGCAAGGCAAACAAGGCGCGGTGTGTCCGTCAGCCGGTAATCGTCATCACCGGGCACGGCGCGTGGGCGATGATGTGGAATGCGCCCGACAGCCGCGATTGCAGCCACAGATGCGAACTCTTGCGGAAGGAGAGCGCGAGCAGGTCCACCTGAAACTCCCGCAAATACTCGAGAATGCGCACGTGCGCGGAGCCGACTTCAACGATGCCATGCGGATTGCGAATGGCATCAGTCTGCTGCGGGACGAACTCTTCGAGCAGAGCGTGGAACTGCCTCTGGATCTCGCTGAATCGGTCCGGATGCCTCACGTCATCCGGGTTTACCACGTGGAGCACGTCCAGCGATGCATCGAATGCCTGCGCCATAGCGAGCGCGTACGGCGCTCCACGCGCGTCGGCGGCTGAGAGGCCGGTGGCGTAGAGTATGCGCCGGAAAGGTGCGCGTGCAGGGTCGCAGGCGGGGACTGCCGGGCCTACGGTCAAGGATGGACTGCTGGTTGCGCGCAGAATCCTCTCTGCCACCGAGCCGACGATTCCGCGCTCGATCCTGCCCCTGCCGTGCGTTCCCAGAACGACGAGCGATGGAGCGTTCTCCTTCGCGAGGCGGGGAATGAGTTCGCGCGGATCGCCCTCGATCAGCACCGGCACAGCACGCCGCAGGCCTTCGCCGTAACGCCTGGCAGCGGCCGCCAAAGCGGCTTCCAATTCCTTGCGCTGCATGCTCTTTACGAGCGGACCGGCTTCGGCTTCGGCCTCCATGGCCGGGTTGGTCAGGACGAAGGCGTGCGCCGCCAGAAGATCTGCGTTGAACTTCCGGGCGAGCAAAGACGCGTAGTTGCCAGCATTTTGCGAATATGAGGAAAAGTCGGTGGCGT
Organism: Acidobacteriota bacterium; assembly: GCA_021781255.1. The sequence continues at coordinate 5,271 of JAJXXG010000380.1, read as the reverse complement.
AGACGATGGCCTTGAGATCTAACTGCGTGACATTGGCAGGAACGTGCATGCGGCGTAGTTCTCCACGGTCCCGAACCCGTTCCCACGAGGCCAGCTTCTAGATGTAGCAAGTACCTCTGCGGATTCGGCGTAGGCGAAAGGGGTGGGTGAGCCTGGTGCGCACTTCAGAAAGGAGTGGGTTCAGCGTACCACACGGCCGCTGGGCGAGCTTTGCGAGCAATCGAACGGAAACCGCTATGATGGTTCCGCGATGACAATGGCAAGGGATTTTCACGGCAAATGGGCGTTGGTGACCGGAGCCAGCTCGGGAATTGGTGCAGCGCTGGCGCACGAGCTGGCCGGCCGTGGCGCCAAACTGATCCTGACCGCGCGGCGCAGGGAACGCCTGGAGACCCTGGCGGCTGAACTCGGCACAAAGGGAACCGAGACGCACATCGTTACCGCCGACCTGAACGATCCGGCCGCGCCGCAGCAGATCTACGATGCCACCGAGGGCGCCGGGATTGCAGTCGATATCCTGGTCAACAATGCGGGCCTGGGTCAGTACGGCGCGTTTCACTTGACCTCCGCCGAGCAGGAGATGAGCCAGGTGCGCGTGAACTGCGAGGCAGTGGTGCGGCTTTCGCGCTTGTTTGTGCCGCGCATGGTCGAGCGCCGGCGTGGATGGGTGCTCGTAGTCGCGTCAACAGCCAGCTTTCAGCCAGTTCCGTACCTCACCACCTATGCAGCCACCAAAGCATTCGACCGTTTCTTTGCGCTGGGCCTGGCAGCCGAAGTGGCGCGGTTTGGCGTGGGTGTGACCGCACTCTGCCCCGGGACCACAGAGAGCGAGTTTTTCGAAGTGGCTCACGCCAGCGCTTTTCGAAACCGCGACCTGCAATCGGCGGAAGATGTTGCGCGGCTTGCCATCGACGCTCTGGCGCGTGGCCAGCGCACCATTGTTCCCAAAGGCAGCGGGAAGTTTACGGCATTTCTGGTGCGCTTCCTGCCCGTGGGCCTGATCACGAGCTTTGTGGAGAAGGCCGCGCGGCCGCCTGCCGAAGGGCCGCCTTCCCATTAGTGTGCGCTGGACTTGAATCGGCGAGAACCCTTGACGGTCGGCATCTCCACATCAAAGCCGTCGGGGCTCCGGTCCAGCGTTTGCCAAACGATGTGCGTGGTATGGTTGCAAGTCGCTTGTCTTGTTTTGAGGGGGAAGGGGCGCCAGGCGGGTAAGAACGCCCGATTCGGGGCAGATTTGCAAAGGCTGGCCACGGCCATTCAGAAAATAAACGTGAAAATGCAACCTTAATCCAACCCATGCATCTTAATTAGTAATTAGCAGAGGCTTCCCCAAAGCGACCCACCAACGAACGGTAACTCTCCTGAGGGTTCTATAAGGACCCCTTCACAAAATCCCCCCTGGTTCCCCTTCCTAAACTGCCTCTCAAGCGGGCCTACCGGAAGGTAGGCCCACATGCTTCCTCGGCTTGGATAGACTAAATTGTCAACTGATCGCACGGCCGTGCCGGTACAACGAAATCCGGGCAGGTGGACCCAGATGCACGCCCCTCCAGTGGCTTTTTTTAGCGAAGGGCCGCCCTGATCGAAGTCGGAGGGGGACTGGTGCTCGGATTTCGCTTTAAAATCAGGGTGCGATGCGTTCTCATTCCGGCCTCAATCCGTCCTCTTTTTCAGCCCTTAAGCCGATCGATGCCCGGTTTGCTGAGGCAGGGCTCGTGCGAAGCCTGCGCGCCAAGCCGTCGAATAATCCGCGCGCCGCAAGCATTGAACGCGCAGAGCCGGAGGATCTTACCCTTCCAGCGCCCGTTCTCTCTCGCGCCGCCAACGGCGTAGAGTGGCTTCCAGTCTCTGGCGGGGATTTGCCCTGGCTATGGTCGGGTTTTAGTACCCGCAAGGGAGGGTTGAGCCGGGCGTATTGCGCCGAAGGCACCGAGGGCGAGCTGAATCTGGGTTTTACCGCCGCCGACGACTGGAAGATCGTTCGCCGCAACCGCCGTCTGCTGGCCAAGGCCGTCACCGGCGATGCCGCAACGCCAATCGTCGCCCTGCGCCAATTCCATTCCAATCTCCTCGTCCATACCACAACCGGCGACGCGGCCCGTAAGCTCCCCCGTAAAGCAGATGGGCAGATGACCGATGAGCCGGGCCTGCTGCTTGCCATTCAGACTGCCGACTGCATTCCGGTTCTGGTGGCGGACCGCAAGCGCCACGCGGTGGCGGCATTCCACGCCGGCTGGCGAGGGACCGTGAAGCGCATTGTCGAAAGTGGCATCGGCCGTATGCGGCTTGCCTTCGGTTCCCGGCCCGAGGATCTTGTCGCCGCCATCGGCCCAGGCATCGGTGCCTGCTGTTACGCCGTCGGCGAGGAGGTGCTTTCGCAGTTCGAATCTCAATTCGTTTACGCGCGCGAACTCTTTCGCGAGGTCTTTTCTTCTGATCCGGTCAAGTCTAAATATCCCATGCTGTTCCTGACTCAATGCGCACCGGGCCACTCGTCCATAGGCCCGAGCCTACACCTGGACCTGATCGAGGCCAACCGCCGGCAGTTGCTGGCCGCCGGACTCAAGCCCGAATCGATTCAGGCAGTAGGAGGCTGCACGCAATGCCACACAGAGCTGTTCTTCTCGCATCGGGCCTCGCACGGGCACGCGGGGCGGATGATGGCGGTCATCGGCATTTGCGGGACGCAGAGAGGCCGGTCCCGCCGATAGAAGATTTGGGATGCGGAGCTTGCTTTACGAGACCTTGATGGCCTCATCCGGGTTGACCAGGTCGCGCAGTTCTTTCGAGGGCTTGAAGTAGGGAACTTTCTTGGCAGGAACTTCTACGCGCGCGCCCGTCTTGGGGTTGCGTCCAATGCGGGGATTGCGCTGACGGATGCGAAACGAGCCGAAGCCGCGAATCTCGATCTTATCCCCGCTCTGCAAGGCGCCGATCACAGAGCCGAAGATGGTTTCGACGATTACTTCTCCGTCGCGCCGGGTCAAGTCGCCCAAACTCGTTACCTTTTCCACCAGGTCCGCTTTTGTCATGTCCCTGATACCTCCCCACTTAGCATAATCGGATTGTGCCCATGAAAACGCGAAAAAGCAAGTACCTTTTTGGATTTTATCCTTTGTGCATCAGCAAGTTGGCCGATTACGCTCTCACAATTACTATACATTTCCTGGGCCGAAACAAGGCTGCCGCTCACGCGGCGTCGAGGTGAAGGCGCCTTTACCTGCCGTCCAGCTCCGTCTGCGAGGAGGGCCGCGCCGGGAATTCCGGGTGTTACGGTACTTTCCGGCGCCCGGCCGATCTGGGGTACAGTTATCCTGAGCACTCTCAAAAAAGAATGAGCTATCCGCAATACAGTATCGTCATTCCCGCCTATAACGAGAGCGCGCGGATTGCCCACGCTCTCGATGCGGTCACCGGCTGTATCCGCAAGCGCGGCTGGTCCGCCGAGGTCATTGTGGTTGACGATGGCTCGCGTGACCAAACCGCCGCGATGGTCCGCGCCTTTTCCGCCAACTCCCCTGAGGTGCGGCTGTTGCAGAATCCCGGCAACCACGGCAAGGGGTACAGTGTGCGCAACGGCATCCTCCACTCTCTCGGCGAGGTGGTACTCTTCACCGACGCCGATCTGTCGGCGCCCATTGAGGAGGCGGAGGGCTTGTTTGCCGCGATTGCTGCCGGCGCCGACATCGCCATTGGCTCGCGTTGGCTGGAACGTACGCGGCAAACGATTCGCCAGCCCTTCTACCGCCAGTTTTTCGGCCGCTGCTTCAACGGCGTTACCCGCGCCGTGATGAGGCTGCCATACGCCGACACGCAGTGCGGCTTTAAGGCCTTTACACGCGCCGCCGCGCAGACCGTCTTCCAGCTTCAGACCATTGAACGCTGGGGCTTCGATCCCGAGATTCTTTTCATCGCCCGCAAACGGGGCTACCGCATCGCTGAGGTGCCCGTTAGCTGGGCTCACGACGAGCGCACGCGGATGAGCTACCTCAAGGATGGGATCAGAATGCTTGAGGATATCGCCATTGTCCGCTGGAATGCCTTGCTCGGCCGCTACTCGAGGCAAGTGGAGCGGATCCACCGCGCGGGCCTGGTCAAGTAGCTGTCAGCCGTAGATCTCAGCTTTCAGCGTTCTCCTGGTGGATCAAAATCCTGTCGCGAATTCATTGGATTTTTGACGCGAGCAGTCTGCAGGCCGCGCCGGGCCGGTGAGCCAAGTCACCTGGATTTCGGTATCATGAGTCTATGTGCGCTGAGACCATAGGCTCCCGCCAGAGCGACGCCTCACCGGGCCATGCTTTCCGGGCCCAGGCTTTTCGAACGGTCGACCCCCGACTGGAACTGGTGGCGGCAAAGGTTCTGGCTCAGGAGCGGTTGAACGCGGACGACGGGCTGGCGCTTTACGGCTCGCCGGATGTGCTGGCCGTGGGATGGCTGGCCAATCATGTGCGTGAGCGGATGCACGGCGACGTGACCTACTTCAACGTCAATCGCCACATCAACCCGACCAATGTTTGTGTTGCGGCCTGCAAGCTGTGCGCCTTCGGCCGCAAAAAGGGTGATCCGGCGGGCTACACCATGGCTCTCGAAGAGGCCTGGGCGACGGCGGCCTCGGGTTACTCTGAGGCGGTCACGGAGTTTCACATCGTAGGCGGTCTGCACCCCGACCTGCCTCTGGAGTTCTTCCTGGATCTCGTCCGAGGGTTAAAAGAACGCTTCCCTAAGGTTCACATCAAGGCCTTCACCATGGTGGAGATAGCCTTCTTCGCCCGCCGCGCCAAGCTGACCGTCGAGCAAACGCTCCTGAAGCTGCGCGAGGCCGGCGTGGACTCCATGCCCGGTGGAGGCGCCGAAATCTTCGCCGAGCGGGTCCGCTCCATCATCTGCGACCACAAGATCGACGGCGATGAGTGGCTGCAAACGGCGCGGGCGGCGCACAAGATGGGCTTCAAATCGAATGCCACGATGTTGTATGGCCACATTGAGAACGACGCCGACCGCGTCGATCATTTGCTGAAGCTGCGCGCTTTGCAGGACGAGACGGGCGGATTTCAGACCTTCATCCCTCTGGCGTTTCATCCGGAAAATACGCTGCTTGACCACCTGCCCGTGACCACGGGGCTGACCGACATCCGCCAGATTGCCGTGAGCCGGCTGCTGCTCTACAATTTCCCGCACATCAAGGCCTACTGGCAGATGATGACGCCCAAGATCGCGCAGATCGCTCTGCGCTTCGGCGCCGACGACCTCGACGGAACGGTGATCGAG